>DATGDG010000156.1:0-21133 GCA_035311025.1 Casimicrobiaceae bacterium | reverse complement strand
GCATCGCTGCTGCTCCGTGTCGCCGGCGACTGGCTCGCCGATGCGCCGTGGCGCAGCTGGGGCGGCATGCTCAACGCCGTCTCGCTCGTTGCGTTCGTCGTCGGCACGGTGATTGCGATCCGGCGCGGCTTGCCGGGACGCAAGACCTCCGCGATGGCGCCGCCCTCACTTCCGAAGCAAGGCTGAACGATGACCCCCGCAGGAACATCCCGCATCTATCTCGCGATCATCGCGTTGCTCGTGCTGGTCATCGCGGCGATGGCCTACAAGTTCATCGTTGCCGGATCGACCCTTCCTGCCGCCGACGGACGGGTCGTCGTCGTGCTCGACCCCGGCGAGCGCGCGCTGCTGCTGCGCGAGATGCGCGGGTTCGTCGCCGGATTGCAGCAGGTATCCGACGCGCTCGCCCGCGACGACATGCAGACGGTCGCGCAGGCCAGCCGCGCCATGGGAACGGCGGCGGCCCACGGCGTGCCGGTCGAGATGCTGGCGCGGCTTCCGCTGGAGTTCAAGAAGCTCGCCTTCGGCGTGCACGGCGGATTCGATGCCCTCGCCGCCCAAGCCGACCGTGGCGCAACGCCCGCCGTGGCGCTGCGCGAGCTCGGCGGCATTCTCGGCAGCTGCGTCGCGTGCCATGCGATCTACCAGGTCGCCCCTGGAGCGCCGGCACCTGCACCCACGCGCTGATCAGGCTGCGCCCGCCGACGGGTCACTCCCCCATCTGCAGCAGGGTCCCGCGCCTGCGCGCGCCGCGAACGGCGGCGGCGAACAGCAACGCGGCGAATGCGAGATACACGCCGTCGAGGAGCAGCGCGTGCCGGAGCAGGCCCCAGTCGAACTCGCTGCGCAGCAGGACTGCGCGCATCCCTTCGAAGACGTACGCGGGCGGCAGCGCCCAGGCGATCGCCTGCAGCGCCTGCGGCAGCACGGCGACCGGGTAGTAGACGCCCGACACCGGAGCCACCAGGAAGATCGCCGCCCACGCCAGCTCTTCGGCACCGAGGCCATAGCGCAGGAGCATCGCCGAGACGGCGAGCCCGATTGCCCAGCCGAACATCAGCAGGCCACTGAAGAACGCGATCAGCGGCAGACCCATCGAGAATATCGAGTAGTGGAACAGCAGCCAGGCGAACAGGCAGGCACCGCCGACGCCGATCAGCGTTCGCATCACGCTCATCGCCAGCTGGCCGGCGACGAATTCGTGGAGTCGCAGGGGGCTCACGAACAGGTTGCCCAGATTGCGCGAGTAGATCTCCTCGATGAACGTCAGCGACACGCCGAGCTGCCCGCGAAACAGCACGTCCCACAGCAGCACCGCTCCGATGAAGAACCCGGGCGCGCTCTTCAGGAAGCTGTTGGTGGGTGCGAGATAGAGCGTCAGGAATGCCCACAGCACCATCGTGACCGTCGGGTAGTACGCGATCGACACCAGGCGCGGCCAGCTCTTCAGCAGCAGGTAGCCATGACGCCTGCACAGCGCCCGGACCCGGCGCAGGGATGCCAGCACCCCGGTCTGCGGCGCGATCACGGGTTGCGCGGCGCTCACCCGTCGCTCCGGCCGGCAACGCAGCGGCGACGACGCGCGGTATTCACGGCATCACCTCCTCGGCCGCGGCGCCGACCGGCGGTTCGCCGCCGATGCCTGCCGTCCCGCGCGCGATGTCGAGGAACACCTCTTCCATCGTCCCCCGACCGTAGCGCTCGATCAGCTCGGCCGGCGCTCCCTGGTCGACGACGCTGCCTGCGCGCAGCATGATCACTTCCGAGCACATCCGCTCGACTTCGCTCATGTTGTGCGATGCGAGCAACATCGTGCACCCGCTCTCCCGTTGGTAATGCTCGAGGTAGCTGCGCATCCGGTCGCCGATGTCGGGATCGAGCGAAGCCGTCGGCTCGTCCAGCAGCAGCACGTCCGGCCGGTTCAGCAGCGCCTTCGCGAGCGACACTCGCGTGCGCTGACCCGCCGACAGCTCGCCATAGGGTCTCTTCAGCACGCCGCGCAGGTTGAACTCGTCGGCAAGCGCTTCGATGCGACGACCGGGTTCCGGGACACCGTAGAGATCGGCGAAGACGCGCAGGTTCTCCCGCACGGTCAGCCGTTTCGGAAGGTCGACATAGGGCGAGGTGAAGTTCATCCGCGGCAGCACGCGATAGCGGTCGCGCAGCATGTCGCAGCCCAGGACCTCGATCGTGCCCGCGGTCGGCAGCAGAACGCCGAGGAGCATCGACAGCGTCGTCGTCTTGCCGGCGCCATTGCCGCCGAGGAGTGCGGTCGTCGTGCCCGCGAGAACGTCGAAGCTCACGCCCCGCAGCGCATCGACCTTCGCGTAACGCTTCGACAGACCGCGCACGACGATCGCCGCGTCGGGCGCGGGCACCCGCCCGGGATCGCCGCCCCCGGGCCGAGCCATCGTCAGGAAGTCCTCATGCGATGCGGGTGGCTTTCCGACCGGGCCTAGGCGGTGACGAGCTCGCGCATGTGCGCCACCGCGCTGCGTCCGAGCGCGGACAGCGCGTAACCGCCTTCGAGCGAGGACACGATGCGACCCTGCGCGTGGCGCGAGGCGACCTTCATCAGCTCGCGCGTGACCCACGCATAGTCGCGCTCGGTGAACGCGAGTCCCGCGAGGGGATCCTCGCGGTGCGCGTCGAAGCCGGCCGAGATCAGGATCAGCTCGGGCCGGTGGGCGTCGAGCGCGGGCAGCCAGCGGTCGAGGACCGCGTCGCGCAACGCGTCGCCGCCGCTGCCCGCGGGCAACGGAACGTTCACCATGTTGGCCGCAGGGTTGTCGACACCCGAATACGGATAGAGCGGGTACTGGAACGTCGACACCATGAGAACGCGCGGGTCGCCGGCGAAGATGTCCTCGGTGCCATTGCCGTGATGGACGTCGAAATCGACGATCGCGACGCGCGACAGGCCGTGCGCCGCCAGCGCATGGGCCGCGCCGACTGCGACACTGTTGAACACGCAGAACCCCATCGCCCGCGCGCGCTCGGCGTGATGCCCCGGCGGGCGCACCGCACAGAAAGCGTTCTGGGCCGCGCCGGTGCACACCATGTCGACCGCCTTGACCACTGCGCCCGCCGCATGTCGCGCCGCGACGAGCGAATGCGGATTGAGCGCCGTGTCCGGGTCGAGATAGTTCAGCCCGCGCTCCGGCACCGCCTGCAGGATGGCGCCGATGTAGGCCCGGGTGTGCACGCGTCCGAGCTGCTCGTCGGTGGCGGCGGGAGCCTCGTGATGGATGACATGGGCGTCGAGCCCGGATGCGATCAGCTGGTCACCGATCGCCGTCAGGCGCTCCGGGCATTCCGGATGGCCCGAGCCCATTTCGTGGTCCATGCATGACGGGTGGGTGATGTAGGCAGTGGTGGTCACGGTGCGAGTGCGAGAGACGGTCTTGAAGTGTAACGCCGGGACGGCGAAGTGACGAGCGGGGCGCCGGACGCGCCACGGTGCACAATGGAGGTTTCTCGATCCATGGCCCGCCGATGACCGTTCGTTCCGCATCCCACAGCGTCCCCACCGCACACCGGCTTGCATCCGTCCTGCGGCAGCTCGGCGAGATCGTCGTCGGCAAGGAAGAGCCTCTGAGGCTCGGCCTGGCCTGCCTGCTGGCACGCGGGCACCTGCTGATCGAGGACATCCCCGGCGTCGGCAAGTCGACCCTCGCGCAGGCACTGGCGACGGTGCTGGGCCTCAACTATGCGCGCATCCAGTTCACGAGCGACCTGCTCCCCGCCGACGTGCTCGGGATCTCGGTGTACGACCAGGCCTCGCAGAGCTTCCGCTTTCACGCCGGCCCGATCTTCCACTCGGTGGTGCTCGCCGACGAGATCAATCGCGCGCCGCCGAAGACGCAGAGCGCGCTGCTGGAGGCGATGGAAGAGCGGCAGGTGTCGCAGGACGGCGAGACGCGCAAGCTGCCTGAACCGTTCTTCGTCATCGCGACCCAGAACCCGGTCGAGCAGATCGGCGCCTTCCCGCTTCCGGAATCCCAGCTCGACCGTTTCATGCTGGCGATCGAGCTCGGCTATCCCGACGCGGGCGCCGAGCGCGAGCTGCTCGCCGGTGGCGACCGGCGGGCACGCCTCAAGAGCCTCGAAGCCGAGGCCGACGCGGCCACGCTCGCGCAGTGGCAACGTGAAGCCGATGCGATCCACGTTGCGCCGGCACTGCTCGATTACGTGCAGGCGCTGCTGGCGGCATCACGCGGCCACCTCGCGGGCACGTCCGCAGGTTCGGGTGAGGATTCCGGCGCAAGGCGCGGATTGAGTCCCCGCGCGGGGCTCATGCTGCTCGCCGCCGCCCGCGCCTATGCGCTGATCGGCGGCCGCCCGATGGTCGTGCCCGAGGATGTGCAGGCAGTGTTCCCCTCCGTGGCGGGCCATCGGCTGGCCGGTGGCGCGCGCGCCGGTGCGTTCCAGGCCCAGAACCTGATCCGGGCCGTCGTACTGCCGTGAGCTCGCGCGGCGCCGGCGTGGCCAGCGCATCGCGCGACACGCCGATCCTGCGAACCTGGATCGAGCGCCTGCGCCAGCGCGCGTTCCGCGTCGCGCCGGCCGACCGCGGGGCGGTGGTGCTGCGGCATTCGCGCATCTACATCCTGCCCACGCGCCGCGGCTATGCGCTGATTGCGACGCTGATCGTGATGCTGCTGACGTCGCTCAACTATGCGCTGTCGCTGGGACTTGCCGTCACGTTCCTGATGAGCGGGCTCGTCGCCGCGGCCCTGCTACACACTTTCCGCAATCTCGCGGGCATCGAGGTCAAGCCGCTGGCGGCCGGCGATGCGTTCGCAGGTGAGCCGATAGCGTTCTCGCTGTCGCTCGCCGCAGGTGCCGCCGAGCGCCGATCGATCCGCGTCGCCGCCGCAGGCGCCAGCACGCAGGCGCACGTTGCCGGCGCCGGCGCGCGTACGGTCACGCTGGGCGTGCCGACCCGCGGCCGCGGTCAGGTGGCGCTCGGTCGCGTCACGCTGTCGTCCGATTATCCGCTGGGTCTCTGGCGCGGCTGGGCGTACGTGCACTTCCCCCTGATGGGCATCGCCTATCCCGCGCCCGAGGTGCCGGCGCCACCGCTGCCCGCAGGAACGCGCGCGGCGGATGGGCGCAGCAGCGGGCGCGCCGACGACGCCGAACTCGCCGGCTTGCGCGATTACCAGCGGGGTGATCCGCTGCAGCGCATCGCATGGAAAGCGGTCGCTCGCGGCGCGGGCTGGTTCAGCAAGTCCTTCGAAGGCGCCGGTGGCCAGGGACCTCTGGTGCTGTCGTTCGCCGCACTGCCCGCCCAGCTGTCGACCGAGGCGAAATTGTCGCGGCTGTGCGCGTGGGTCCTCGCAGCCGAGCACGCGGCCCGGCCTTTCGCGCTGGCCATGCCGGGCCGTGTACTGCCGCCGGGCCGGTCGGACGAGCACCGGCGCGCCGCGCTGACCGCGCTCGCACTCTTTCCGCGCGCCGCCTGATGTCCGCACTCCTTGCCGGATTGCCCCAACCCGTCATCGCCGGACGCAAGGCGGTCGTCGGCGCGCCCGCGCTTGCGCCAGCGCAGATCCGCTCGCTCGGCGTCTTGCTCGCGGCCGCGCAACTGCCGCTGGTCCCGCATCTGCCGGTCTGGATCGCCGGCTTCGGGCTGCTGCTGGTTGGCCTGCGCTTCGCGCTGCTGCGGCGCGACCGCCGGCGCCCATACGCGAAGCCCGCGCGCATTCCGTCGTGGGCGCTCGCGGCATTCGCGTTTTTGATCGCGCTCGCGCTGCGCAAGTCCTACGGGTACTTCGTCGGCCGCGATCCCAGCGTCGCCTTCCTCTTCGTCCTCCTCGGCATCAAGTTCCTCGAAGTGCGAAGCCTGCGCGACGGCACGCTGCTCGTGTGCCTCGCGCTGTTCCTGCTGGTCACGCCTTTCTTCTACGATCAGTCGATCGTCGCCGGGCTCGCCGCGCTGCCCGCCATCCTCGCCGCCGGCGCCGCGCTCGAGGCGCTGTCGCGCAGCGACGACGCTCCGGATCGGACCAGCTGGCGCGCAGCGTGGAAGCGCACGGCAATGCTGATCGCCCAGGGATTGCCGGTCGCGGCAGCGCTGTTCCTGCTGTTCCCGCGGCTGGCGAGCCCGCTGTGGGGTCTGCCCGCCGATCACGCCGCCCGGACCGGACTCTCCGAGACGATGTCGCCGGGTTCGATCAGTGAGCTGTCGCTGTCGGATGCCGTGGCATTCCGCGTGGATTTCAACGGCCCGCCGCCCCCGCGCGAGCTGCGTTACTGGCGCGGACCGGTGCTTTCCCTGTTCAACGGGCGCCAATGGCGGGCCCTGCCGCCGCGCGCTGGCGGCAGGCTCGCCACCGGCGACGGATTGCGCGTGACCTATTCGGTGACCCTCGAACCCAACGACCATCACTGGCTTTTCGCGCTCGACCTCCCGGCGGCGATGCCGCAGATCGACGTCGATCCCGCGATGCGCCTCGGCACCGGTGTCCTCGCGGGCCTGTCGAGCGATGGGCAGCTGGTGACCCGCCTCCCCGTCACGCAGGCGCTGCGCTACACGCAACGTTCGATCCTGCGCGATCGCTATCCGGCGGTGTCGCAAAGCGACATCGCGATCGATTCCCGGCCCCCGCCCGGCAATCCACGCAGCGTCGAGTTCGCCCGGGAGCTGCGCAGGCGCCATCCGGACGACCGTGACTACATCGCCGCCGTCCTCAAGTGGTTTCGCGACGAGGATTTCCACTACACGCTCTCCCCGCCGCTGCTCGAGGATCACCCGGTCGATGCGTTCCTGTTCGATACGCGCCGCGGCTTCTGCGAGCATTTCGCGAGCGCGTTCGTGGTCCTGTTGCGCGCCGCCGGCATACCCGCGCGGGTGGTCACCGGCTACCAGGGCGGGGACATCAATCCGGATGGCGGCTACATGATCGTGCGCCAGTCGGATGCGCACGCGTGGGCCGAAGCGATCGTCGACGGCATGTGGCAGCGCTTCGACCCGACGGCCGCGGTCGCCCCGTCACGCATCGAGCGGGGTCTCGCGAGCGCGGTCCCCGCCGGCGATCCGGTGCCGTTGCTGGCGCGCGACGACGGGGGATGGCGAAAGAGCGTGCAGCTCGCGCTCGACGCGATCAACTATCGCTGGCGGCGCAACGTGATCGAGTTCGATCGCGACCGCCAGCGCTCGCTGTGGCGCGACTGGAACCTCGATGCCTTGTCGCCCTGGCAGATCGTCGGCTCGGTGCTGGTCGCCGTGCTGGCCTGGGCAGGCGCGGTGCTCGGCTGGATCGCCGCGCGGCGCAAGCGCAGCGAGCGCGCCGTCATCCTCTGGAACGAGCTGTGCAAGCGACTCGCGCGTGCCGGGTTGCCGCGCCCTGCGTGGGAAGGGCCGATCGCCTATGCGGCGCGCGCGGCCCGGCGCTGGCCGCAGTTCGAGATCGCCTTCCGGGCGATCGGGGAGTCGTTCGCGGCGCTGCGCTACGGCGCGGTGCCGGCCCAGGGCCAGGAGCGGACGGCGCTGATCGCAACGCTCGAGCGGGCAATCGATGTCCTGCCCTCGCCGTCGACGCTGCGCGGGATCGGGATCGGTTCCTGACCAGGTCAGACCGGCGGCAGGAACTTCTCGGGATCCATCGGCTTGCCGAAGCGCCGGATCTCGAAATGGAGCATCACCTGACTGGCGTCGGTGCTTCCCATCTCGGCGATCTTCTGGCCGCGTGCGACCTCCTGGCCTTCCTTCACCAGGATGTTCTGGTTGTGGGCATACGCCGATAGGTACGTCGCGTTGTGCTTGATGATGATGAGCTTGCCGTAGCCGCGCAGCCCCGAGCCCGCGTAGACGACGCGCCCGGCGGCGCTCGCGTAGACGGGCTCGCCCGCCGTGCCTGCGATGTCGATGCCCTTGAGGTTCGACGTGTCCGAGAACTGAGCGATCACCTTGCCCTTGGCGGGCCACATCCAGTTCAGCTGATCGTCGCCCGGCATGGGCGCGGCGGCGGACGGAGCGGTGGTCGACGGCACGGCCTGCGGTCCGGCCGCGGCCGGAGGCACCGGCCCGACAGTCGACGGTGCCGCGGACGCGACGACGGTGTTCGGTGGCGCGGGAACCGCGCTTGCCTCGAGCGTCATCGCGCGCACGGCCTGATCCGAATACGGCTGCTTGATCGCCCTGGGCGAGGTTTTGAGGTTGCCGGCATCGGTCGCCGCGACCGCGGGCGCCGCTACCGGGGAAAGCGTGGCTTGCGGGACCCCCGGCGATGCGCCTTGCGCGACCGCCGCCGGCGTCGCCAACGGTGATGGAGGCGGTGCCGCAACGACCGGGGGCACGCTGCGCAACGGGGTGATCGTCACCCCGTCCGGCGATGTACTTGCGCCACCCGATGCCGTGCCCGATGTCGCCGCCGGACCCCCAGCCGCGCCGGCGGCTGCGACCTGGGCCGCAGCCGGCAATTGCCCCGCTGCGGCTAGGCGCAACACCTGGCCGACATAGATGCGGTTGACGTTGTTGATGTTGTTCCAGGCCGCGAGTTCGCGGTAATCAAGACCGTTGTCCAGCGCGATCTGGTACAGCGTGTCGCCGCGCTTGACCGTGTAGGTCGTGGCGGGACCGTTCTCGCCCGCCGGGCTCTTCGCGGCGCCGGGCTTGGCGAGCGAGGCGCGCGCCGCGGGGCCACGGTCCTCGACCGGGGCGGGCTGCGTGGTCGCGCAGCCGGCGACAACCAGCGCCACGAGGGCCAACGCCGCGACCTGGCGAGCGAGGGAACCGAATCGGAGGTACGGGAAAGGCGAAGACATCGATCAAACGACTGGCCGGCAGCCCGAAAGTTCAGGCGAGTCCGGGAAGGAGAGGAACGAATCTTACCGCATCGAAGGTCTGCTCGCGGATGCCGGCCGGACCCAGTTCGATCACGGTGAGACGCTGCGTGCCGCGTTCGCCCTCGTCACTGCCGGACAGCGGCAGCACCATCCGACCGCCGGGCTTCAGGTATCTCAGCAGCGATGCAGGCACGTGGGTCGCCCCGGCGGTCACGACGATCGCATCGACCGCGAGCGCTTCGCCGAGATCGGCGCTGCCGTCGCCGTGGGCGAGGTGCACGTTGCGGATCTTGAGCGACTGCAGGTGGCGCCGCGCCTTGTTGACCAGCGCACCGATCCGCTCGACCGTGTACACGGTGGTGGCGATCTTGGCGAGCACCGCGGTCTGGTAGCCGCAGCCGGTGCCGATCTCGAGCACGCTGTCCAGCGTACGACCGTTGCGTGCGAGCTCGGACATCCGCGCGACGACCCACGGCTGCGAGATCGTCTGCCCGTGGCCGATCGGCAGGGGCACGTCGTCGTACACGCGGATCGCAAGTGCCTCGTCGACGAAGATGTGTCGCGGAACGGCGTTCATCGCCGACAGCACGACCTCGTCGCGGATGCCCTCGCTGCGCAGCCGCTCGACCATCCGCGCACGCGTGCGGTCGGACGTCATGCCGATGCCGCTCATTCCTCCCCGATTGCCCGCGCCGAGCGCTCCCATCGCCCGCGTCTCCCCGTCGTCGTGCCGATCAGTGATCGAGCCATGCAGCGACGCCCGCCATCTGATCGCGATTGGTCAGGTCGATCTGCAGCGGCGTCACCGAAACGCAGTGGCTCTCGACTGCGTGAAAATCGGTCCCCTCGCCCGAATCCGCCGCCGGGCCCGCTGCCCCGACCCAGTACACGGTCTCGCCTCTGGGGCTCTGCATCCGCACCATGTCCTCCGCCTTGTGGCGCCGGCCCAGCCGCGTGATCCGGTAGCCCTTCAACTCGGGCCGCGGAACGTCGGGCACGTTGACGTTCAGGAGCCACGGACCTGACGCGCGCCTCTGGTGTCTCTCGAGCAGCTCGACCGCCACGGCCGCCGCCGTCTCGAAATGGGCGGCAGTCTTCGATGCCAGCGATATCGCGACCGACGGAACGCCCAGCAGGTAGCCTTCGGTCGCCGCGGCGACGGTGCCCGAATAGATCGTGTCGTCGCCCATGTTCGCCCCCAGATTGATGCCCGAGATCACCATGTCGGGAAGATCGTCGAGCAGGCCGGTCACCGCGAGATGAACGCAGTCGGTGGGCGTGCCGTTGACGAACAGGAACCCGTTGGGCGCGCGCCGCACCGACAGCGGTCGGTCGAGGGTCAGAGAATTCGACGCACCGCTGCGGTCGCGCTCGGGCGCGACGACGGTGATGTCGGCGAGCGGGCGAAGTGCTGCGGCGAGATGCTCGAGGCCGGGAGCGAAATAACCGTCGTCGTTGGAAAGGAGGATACGCATCGATGGGGAACGCGGCGGTTGCGCCCGGGCTCGCGCCCGGCAGCGCAACTCGCGATCGGCGAATTATACCGTGCGGTGCACGCGTTGCGCCGAGCGGTTCCCCGCCGCGCACGCGCATCAGCCGCTGTTGCGCAGTCCGGCAGCGAGGCCATTGATCGTCAGGTGGATCGCGCTTCGCGAGCGCGCGTCGGTCGCACCGGCGCGGTAGCGGCGCAGCAGCTCGACCTGCAGGTGATTGAGCGGATCGAGATAGGGAAAGCGATTGCGGATGCTCCGCGCCAGCGTCGGATTGTCTTCCAGCAGCGTCCGCTGGCCGGTGATCGCGAGGAAGTGGCGCAGCGTACGCTCGTGCTCGGCGGCGATGCGTCCGAACACCGACGCCCGGATCGCCGGATCGGGGACGAGTTCGGCATAGCGCGAAGCGATCGCGAGGTCCGTCTTGGCAAACACCATCCCGAGGTTCGACAGCATCGAGCGGAAGAACGGCCAGCGCGCGTGCATCTCGGACAGCAGTCCGATGCCGTCGGGGGTTTTCGCGAGCCAGGCGTCGACGGCCGAGCCGAATCCGTACCACCCTGGCAGCATCAGGCGGCACTGGCCCCAGCTGAAGACCCAGGGGATCGCGCGCAGGTCCTCGATCTTCGCCGACGCGCTGCGCGAGGCGGGCCGGCTGCCGATGTTGAGCTCGGCGATCTCGGAGATCGGCGTCGACGCGCGGAAGTAGTCGACGAACCCCGGCGTCCCGTAGACAAGGTCGCGATACGCTGCATAGGCATGCGCGGACAGGCTGTCCAGCGCCTCGAAATACGCCTGCGCGCGCTCGCCCAGGCGTTCGGCGTCGTGGAGGCTTGCCTCCAGCGTCGCCGCCACTAGCGACTCGAGGTTGCGCCTGCCGAGCTCGGGGTCCGAATACTTGCTCGCGATGATCTCGCCCTGCTCGGTGAGCCGCAGGCCGCCGCTGACGCTGCCGGCGGGTTGGGCGAGGATCGCGTCGTGGCTGGGGCCGCCGCCGCGGCCCACGGTGCCCCCGCGACCGTGGAACAGGCGCAGCCCGACTCCATGCTCGCGGAAGGCTTCGACCAGCAGGAGCTCGGCGCGATAGAGCGCCCAGTTGGCCGTCACGTAGCCGCCATCCTTGTTGCTGTCGGAATACCCGAGCATGACTTCCTGCCAGTCGTCGCGGCTCGCGACGAAGGCCCGGTAGGCGGGCAGCGCGAAGGCCTCGCGCATGATCGCGCCGCAGCGCTCGAGGTCGTCGATCGTCTCGAACAGCGGCACGATGTTGACCGCGAGCCTTCCCGGCATCGCGAGGCCCACCTCCTTCAGCAGCACCGCCGTCTCCAGGAGATCGGACACCGACTGGCACTTGGAGATCACGTAGTTCGGCAGCGCATCGCGCCCGTAGCGGGCGTGGACGTCCGCAGCCACCCGCAGGATCGCGAGCTCCGAGGCGGTGCGTTCCGAATAACCGAGGTGCGGCGAATGCAGCGGACGCGGGCTCGCGAGTTCATGGGCCAGCAGCGCAACGCGCTCAGGCTCCGGCAGCACCGCGTAGTCGGCCACGACGTCGGCACGGACGAGGAGCTCGGCAACCGTCTGCTCGTGGACGTCGCTGTTCTGGCGCAGGTCGATCGCCGCGAGGTGAAAGCCGAACACGTCGACGGCACGACGCAGCGGGTCGAGCCTGCGCACGGCGAGTTCGCTCGCGCCGTGCATCGCGAGCGACGCATCGATGGTGTCGAGATCGGCGCGGAACTGCCGCGGCGACGCGTAAGGCGCGGCCTCGACCTGCGACGGTCGCGCGGACTCGACATTGGCGAGCGCACGCGCGGTCGCCGCCAGCTTCGCGTAGATCCCGATCAACGCCTGCCGGTAGGGCTCGTCCTGCCGGTGCGGATTGGGGTCGTGCGCCGATGCGGCAAGCGCAAGCAGGTCCGGCGAGGGCGTCACGAGGCGCGTGGAGAGCGACAGCTCGCCGCCCAGCCGATGCACCTCGTCGAGGTAATGCGCGAACGCGACCCCTGCCTGGGCGCGGATCGCGTAGGTCAGCGTCTCGGCCACGACGAACGGATTGCCGTCGCGGTCACCGCCGATCCAGGAGCCCACGCGGAAGAACGGGGGCACCTCGACGCGGGCGGCCCCGAACTCCCGGCACAGCAGCCACTCGAGCGACGCGTAGAGCCTCGGGATCTCCGCCAGGAACGTATAGCCGTAATAGGTGAGGCCATTGTCGACCTCGTCCTTCACCCGCAGCCGGGTGAGCCGCAGCATCGCCGTCTGCCAGAGCTCGAGCACCAGCGTGTGCAGGCGGAAAGCGAGGTCGGCCGACTCGTCCGGCGTCAGGGTCGTGCGGTCGCGCCAGGTCAGCAGCCTCGAGATCTCGCGCTCGACGTCGAGGATGCTCTTGCGCTGCACTTCGGTCGGATGCGCGGTGAGCACCGGACTGATCAGCGCGTCGTCGAGCCAGCGCGAGATCGCATCGAGGTCCACGCCCGCCTCGCGCAGCTTCGCCACCGCGTCGGCGAGATCGCCCGGACGCGCGGGCGAGCCCGCGAGCGCGTGGGCCCGACGGCGCCGGTTCTGGTGGACGTCCTCGGCGATGTTGGCGAGATGCGAGAAGTAGCTGAACGCCCGCACGACGTCCAGGACGGCGGCGATCGGGAGCGGATTCAACAGCGCGGCGAGATCGTGGCGCGGGTCGCCGGCCGCGTCGTCGGCGGCACGGCGGAAGCGGATTGCCGTCTGGCGGATGGCCTCGATGCGCGCATAGCCCTCCTCCCCGGTCTGCGCCCGCAGCACCTCGCCCAGCACGCGGCCAAGCAGGCGGGTGTCTTCCCTCAACGGGAGATCCTTGTCGACGGGGACGTGCGCGGTCACTGGCAACCTCGGGCCGGGGGCGATCGGGCGGCGCCTGCGACGGCGCGGGAATTCCGATGCTAGCATTGGCCCGCCGGACAACCGCCCGCCCCCGCATCCTGCGCTGCGAAACGACTCATGCACGCCGACCTCCATCCGGAATCCCCCGGGCTGCACGAAGCGGCGCGCCGTCTGCGCTCCGCGAGACTCGCCGACCTCTTCGCGGCGGATCCTGGCCGCGCAGCCGCGCTGACCTTTCGATGGGGCGGCTGGCACGTCGACATCTCGAAGGAGCGGCTCGATGCCAAGGCGCTGGAGCAACTGCTGCACTTTGCCGCCCAGGCAAACCTCGGTCACTGGATCGCCGCGCTGTTCGCCGGCGAGAAGCTGAACCTGTCCGAACAGCGTCCGGCACTCCACCCGGCGTTGCGCGCGCCCGACGACGAATCGATCGTCGTCGACGGCATCGACGTCATGGCCGAGATCCGGACCACGCGCGAGCGGATGGCAACTCTGGTCGCGTCGCTGCGCGATCGGCAGCGCCTGGGCGCGACCGGCAGGGCCCTCACCCGTGTCGTCAACATCGGCATCGGTGGCTCGGACCTCGGACCTCGGCTTTGCTGCGACGCCCTCGCCGGACCCGGCGAGACGGCGACGGGTTCGCCGGAGGTCGCGTTCGTGTCGAACGTCGATCCCGAACACCTGACGCGCACGATCGCCGGCTGCGATGCAGCGACGACGCTGTTCATCGTCACGTCGAAGACCTTCACGACCCAGGAGACGCTCGCCAACGCGCGAAGCGCACGCGAGTGGCTGGCGCAGGCGCTGGGCGCTGACCGCGACCTCTCCGCGCACTTCGTCGCCGTCACGACGAACCTCGGCGCGGCGCGCGCCTTCGGCGTGCGCGAAGACGACATCCTCCCGATGGCCGAGGGCGTGGGCGGCCGGTACTCGCTGTGGTCGGCCGTCGGACTGTCGATCGCACTGCGGGTCGGCTGGGAGCACTTCACCCGGATGCTCGAAGGGGCCCATGCGATGGACGTGCACTTCAGGCACGAGCCCTTTGCGCGAAATCTGCCCGTGATCCTCGCGCTTCTCGCGTACTGGAACACGCGCTTGCTGCGTCATGCGCAGCGGCTGGTCGTCCCCTACGCGCAGGCACTCGCCCGGCTCCCGTCGTACCTCCAGCAACTCCAGCTCGAGAGCAACGGCAAGAGCGTGAGCCGCGACGGAGCACCGCTGCACGCCGCCAGCGCAGCCGCGGTGTGGGGAGACGTCGGCACCGACAGCCAGCATGCGTTCTTCCAGTGGCTGCACCAGGGAACGCACGAGGTGCCGGTCGAATTCATCGTTCCGGTGCGCGCGCGCCACCCGCTGCGCAACCAGCAGCAGCTGCTCGTCGCCAACGCGCTCGCACAGGCGCAGGCGCTGCTGGTCGGGCGCCACGACGACGCGCTGCGGGCCGAGCTCGGTGCGCAAGGCTATTCGGGAATCCGCCTCGAGGCTGCGATCGCCGCGCGCCGCTGTCCGGGCGACCGCGCATCGACGACGATCCTGCTGCCGGAGCTCGATGCGCGAACCCTCGGGGCGCTGCTCGCGCTCTACGAACACCGCACGTTCGTCGAGGCGACGCTCTACGGCATCAATCCTTTCGACCAGTGGGGGGTCGAACTCGGCAAGACGCTCGCCAAGCCGGTCGCCGCAGCGCTCGCCGGAGACACGCGCGCAATCGAGGGCGCCGACGCATCGACCCGGCTGCTGATCGAGCGCGCGCGTGACCTCGCCGCGGGCGAGGACTGAGCGCAGCGGGGGCGGCGGCCCGGAAGTCTGTCCATGGGCAGTGGGGCAGGGCGGCGCGCAAGCGCCCGAAGTCCGTGAACGCCGGCCTGCGGGTCCCGGTGCGCCATCGCTCGAGGCCACCCTGCAAGATGTGTCGCTGTCGGGCTCGCTTGCCGCACCACCCGCGACGGTCGGCACTCCCACGGGCACTTGCGCGCCGCCCCGCCCCGCTGCCCTCGGACCAGTCGGTGCCGACTCGATCTGTGCCGACTCGAAACCTGGTCCGTCCCGGATGTTCCTCCGTTCGACCGGTGCTACTGCATCGCGACGCGCGTGGCCCGCAGGGAGCTGCACCCGCCGACCGCGCCGAACCGGTCGAGCATCGCGCTCGATGTTACGGCGGCGGATTCGCGTCGTGCGCGGCGCGCAGTTCCTCGGCCAGCGACGCGACGGCGGCCGCGTACAGGCGACTCTTGTTGTAGCGCGTGATCACGTAGAAGTTCGGATAGACGATCCAGAGGCTGTCGCGGGCCGGCTCCGGCGGATCGGCGGCTTCGCCCTCCTGCGGGTCGGGCTGCTCCTCGAGAAGCAGCAATCCGACCGGCTGCTGCATCGCGGGGTCCGCAGCGACCCCGGCCGCGTCTTTCGCAGCGACACCGTCGGCGCTCCACGCGGCGAGCGGGCGCCGCTCGCTGATTCCGCCATCGAGCCTCGCCAGCGTGGCGTCGCGCTGCGACGGGACGACCGTCGCCTTCGACCACACCGGCCCGCCGCGGATCCAGTCGTGGCGCGCGAGGTAGTTCGCGACGCTGCCTACGACGTCGTCGCCGCTGTTCCACAGATCGATGCGGCCGTCGCCGTCGAAATCGATCGCATAGCGCCGCAGGCTGCCGGGCATGAACTGCGGCAGCCCCATCGCACCTGCGAACGAGCCGCGCGGCGCCAGCGGCGACAGCTTCTCGTCCCGCGCGAACAGCAGGAACTCGCGCAACTCGTTCCGGAAATACGGCGCCCGGCGCGGATAGTCGAACGCGAGCGTGGCGAGCGCATCGATCACGCGGTAGCGACCTGTGTTGCGCCCGTAGAAGGTCTCGACGCCGATGATGGCGACGACGATTTCCGGCGGGACGCCGAACTCGGCCTCGGCGCGGTCGAGCGCCTGCTCGTGCGCCTGCCAGAACTCGACGCCCGCGCCGATCCGCTCCTCGCTCAGGAATCGCGGAGCGTATTCGTACCACTTCGGCGGCGCGAGCAGTGGCCGCTGCATCGCATCGACGATCGTCTTCTGGTAGCGCGCATCGCCCAGCCAGCGCCTGAGGCTCGCCCGCGCGAATCCTTCGTCGCGAACGAGTTCGTCGATGAACGCCCGCACCTCCTTGCGGTTGCCATAGCCGACCGCGGCAACCGGATGTGCCTTGGGGCGGGGGTTCGCGAACGCCGCCGGGGGCGGGACGCAGCCCCCGAGGGCCATCGCGAGGATGACCAGCGTGCGGCGGCGCGGCGGCGTGATCATGGTGTTGGCGCGAATGTTATCATCGCGCGCCTCTCGCGCATCCGCGTCCAGCTCGTCGCGCGGGACGAGGCGCCGATGCACAAACTCTATCCGCTGTTCCGCCCGCTGCTGTTCGCCGCCGACCCCGAGCTGGCGCACGAGATCGCGTTCGCGGGCCTCGATGCGGCGGCGCGAACCGGCATCGCGCAACTCTTCGCTGCGCGCCTTCCGTCCTCGCACGTCGAGGTGATGGGCATCCGCTTCCCCAATCGCGTCGGCCTCGCCGCCGGGCTCGACAAGAACGCCGAGCACCTCGCGGGACTCGCGACCCTGGGATTCGGCTTCCTCGAAGCGGGGACGGTGACGCCGCGCCCGCAGCCCGGGAACCCTCGTCCGCGCATGTTCAGGATCGTCGAGGCGGAAGCGCTGATCAACCGGCTGGGGTTCAACAACCTCGGCGTCGAGCGCTTCGTCGCCAACGTCGGGCGCTCCGGGTATCGCGGCATTCTGGGCGTCAACATCGGCAAGAACTTCGACACGCCCAACGAGCGTGCAGCCGACGACTACGTGGCCTGCCTGCGGGCGGTCTACGACTGCGCGACCTACGTGACGATCAACGTATCGTCCCCGAACACCAAGGGCCTGCGCGACCTGCAGGCCGAGGACGCGCTGTCGTCACTGCTCCGGAGCATCGTCTCCGAACGGGACGCGCTGGCCGAAGCGCGCGGGCGTCGCGTGCCGCTTGCGGTGAAGATCGCTCCCGATCTCGAGGCAGACGCGATCGGCGGGATCGCGCGGCTCCTGCTCCGGCACCGGGTCGACGCGGTGATCGCGACGAACACGACGATCGCACGCGATGGCGTGGCAGGTTTGCCCCACGCCGACGAGGCCGGCGGGCTGTCGGGCGCGCCGCTGCGAGAGCGCTCGACCACGGTACTGCGAATCCTCGCCGATGCGCTCGGTGGCGCACTGCCGATCATCGGCGTCGGCGGAATCCTCTCTGCCGACGATGCGCGCGAGAAGATCGCGGCAGGCGCATCGCTGGTCCAGCTCTACACCGGATTGATCTACCGCGGGCCCGACCTCGTCGCGCAATGCGTGCGCGCCCTCGCGAGCTGACCGGACGCCCCGGCCGATCCAGCCCCACCGGCCCTCCGGGCCGGGTCAGCGCGCGGCGACCAGCATCTTCGCGTCCGCCTCCGCGACGAGCGTTCCGTCCTGGATCGTGCCCCTGCCCATCAGCACGACGATGCCGCCATGGTGCGCCGGTTTCGGGATCAGCTCGGCGATCGTCCATCGCGACGTCAGCGTGTCGCCCGCGCGCACCGGTGCGAGGAAGCGCGCGCGATGCTCGACGTAGGCAATCGCAGTCCCGTGGAAGTACATCCCGACCGCGGCCCCCATGATCGCGGACGTCATCATCCCGTGCAGGATCGGCGTGCCGAAACGTGTCCCCTTGGCGAATTCCGCGTTCGTGTGATGGGGACTGAAGTCGCCGATCAATCCGGCACCGAGGACCAGGTGCGTCTCGGTCACCGTCACCGCGCTCGCGAAGGCATCGCCGGTGCGCAGTTCGTCGAACCACTTGCCGCTGCCTTCGAGTGCGTTCATGCAGGAGTCTCCGCAGGCGCGTCACCACGCAACGCGACGAGCTCGGCAAGGCAGAGTTCCGTGAACGCGATGCCCGCATAGATCGGCAGCACCAGGATGTTGAGCACCGGCACCAGCGACAGCGGTGACAGCACCAGGCCGAGGGTGAACAGCCGCCCCCGGCTGCGGCGCAGCACGGTTCTCATCTCGTTGCCGGTGGCGTGCATCGCAAGCGCATCGTAGCGGAACATCCGCTGGGTGAACCAGGCATTGAGCAGCAGCGACACGGCGACGTAGAGCGGCGGAACAGCGAGCAGCGGCAACGTCGTGATCCACAGCGGAACGAAGATCGCGACCGCGACCATCGCATTGGCGAGACTGCCCGCGACCGTGCCGCCATCGTGCGCGGCGAGTTCCGGGAAATGCCGTGAAGCCACGGTGCGCACGATCACCGGCATCGCCAGCACCGCGATCGCCAGGAGGCCCGTGGCAACCGCAAGCGCGGCGATCATGACCACGGCGATGACCGATGCGAGCACGAGCTCGCCGGTGATCCCGGCGTCGGCCTTCGCGCCAAACCATCCGGCGATCGCACCGACCAGCGGGTGCCATGCCGCGACGCCGATGGCGATCCAGGCGAGCGCCGAAACCACGAGCGGCAGGGTCGCGAGCCCGACCATGCGCCTGCTGAACAGGATCGACGCTGCGCGCTGCAGCGCGCCGGGAATCGGGCCCAGACGCGGCATCCGGAGACAGACGGGAGCGTTCGGCGGTCCGGCCGCGAATCGCTAGACGGCAGCCGCTTCGAGCTCGAACCGGCCGGTGAATTCGCTCAGCACGCTCGTGAATGCGCGGTCGATCAGCGGCTCGGCTTCGACCAGGCGCGCGCGGTTGTTGCGGAACTGCGCTGCGAGTTCCTCGGCCGTCATCGACACGGCCCGCTGTCCCTGGCGATTGGTGAACAGGTAGGTTCCGCGCAGCGGGCTGACCCACGCCAGCTTGGCGAACGACAGCTGCGCGTCCTCGTCCTCGAACTCCACCCACTGGCCGCGCTCGAGGCTGCTCGCGATCTCGAGATACTCGTCCTCGAGAACCGCGGATTCCGCGCTGGGCACCTGCGGCTCGGCAGGCGCCATCGCGGCTGCCAGCGCCTCGGCCCTGGCGGCTGCCGCGGTGTCGCCCGAGGCCTTGGCCGCCTCGGCTTCCGCGCGTGCGGCCTGGGCGACGACGGCCGTCGGCGAGGTCGCCGCGGCGAACGATGGCTTCACCGCCGCCGCATGGGCCTCGACCAGGTGCCCCATGAAGGCTTCGCGTTCACCCGCCCCCCATTGCGCCGCGGGGACGGTGGCATTGAGGCGCTTGAGCAACGAAGGCAGGAGCGCGACCAGATGCTTGCGGTCCTCGGCGGTCTTCTTGGGCTGGACGCTCCAGACGAGATCCTCGAGCGTGGACACGCCCGAGGACCACGCGCCGCTGTCCTCGCCGTCGCGCATGTAGGTGGCCTCGAGCGAGCGCTGCAGGTTCCCGCGCAGGAACTGGGCGAGGAACTGGGGTATCGGGTAGCTCTCGACGCGGCGCTCGACCTCCGACTTCGCGATCGCCGCGGCCAGGTCCTGGCGATCGCTCTGGTTGATCTCCTCGACGCTCGGCGCGAAATTCTCCTCGGCCGCCTGTTCCTCGGACGACAGGAAGGTCTCGAGCTCGGCACGGAGCTGGTCGAAGATCGCGAGATCGTCGGCGAAGCCGTCGATGATCCGATGGACGATCTTCTCGATCGTCCGGTACAGCGGATCGTCCTGCCCCATCTCGGGCGCCCATCCGAGGCCCGCCGCGGCCAGCGCGTTGACGAGCATCCGCGCGGGATGGCCCTTCTTGGCGAAGAACGCCCCGTCGAGCATCGCCACCTTGAGCACGGGGATCTGCAGGCGCGCCAGCAGTGCCTTGATGCCGTCCGGAAGGTCGCGCGTCTCGAAGATGAAATCGAACAGCATTGCGACCATCTCGATGGTCATCGCCTCGAGCTGGTTGGCGCGCTGTCCCAGAGCCGAGTCCTGCAGGTCGCGCAGGACGTTGTGCATCCCCTCGGGGATGCCCATGAAGCCGACCTGGGCGCCCTCGACGTCGAAACCGGTCTGCCCGGCCTGCAGGCGGGTCAGCCCCTCGTGCAGGCTCCGTGTCGCGAGGATCGGCGCACCGGGCACGTAGCCTGACGGCGTCGGAGGCAGCGGCGCGAACGCCTGCGCCCCGGTCGGCGGCGCGGGGTGCCCCGCGAGCGGGAATCCGCCCCGCGACGCCAGCTGGCGGAACATCGCCATGACGTCCGCTTCCGACGCCGCGGGTGGCGCGTCGGGCTTCTTCGCCGCCGCTTTCCCTGCGGCCGGCCGGTGACCCGGGCGGCGCACCGCGCCGGCGGGAATGATGCGCAGGTTCGCGAGATGCCGGTTGACGTCGGCATAGATCCCGGCGATTTCCCCCAGCGGCGCCTGGTTCAGCTCCTTCAGTATCTGGAACTTGATGCTGCGCTCGGCCTTGAGCCCGTCGAGCGCGGCAGCGAACGCGCCGATGACCGTCGCCGGGCCGAGAGGGTTGTCCGCCGACTCGAGCTCGGGGCGCCCCAGCAGGTGACCGATGCCGCGGTTGAGCGCGATCAGGTCTTCGTGGCACAGGTTCTCTACGACGCGGACGATGTTGCCGGTGAGCACCGAGTGGTCGAGTGTCGTCACGTCGACAAGCGCGAGCTTGGTGGCGTCGACCTTGGAATAATCGGTCTTCTGCTCCGCCTTGCCCGACACCCGCGCCTCGAAGTCGGCGCGCAGGTGCTTTTCGAAGGATGCGGTCAGTTCGGCGCGATCGGCCTTGAGAACCTGACGCGCCTCGAGATAGTGCTGCTGTTCTTCGCGAACGTCGGTCTTGCCGGCGCGCTCGAGCAGCATGTCGCAGATGCGGTCCTGCAGGCTTGCGAACGACAGCAGCAGCCGATGCACCGCGAGATCGCGGCAGTCGGACAGGATCTTCGCCAGCTCCCGGGGAATGGGGCGGCGGGCAGGCGCGGCGCTGGACATCACGTTCGCGGGGGCCACGGTCGCGGCAAGGATGGCATCGGAGTTACGGGTGACCCAGCCGGTTCAAGGCATTAGGAGCCTTTTTT
>DATGDG010000155.1:0-5204 GCA_035311025.1 Casimicrobiaceae bacterium | reverse complement strand
CGATCGTCGTCGAGAAGGTGTTCAACTGGCCAGGGCTGGGCAGGCTGCTGGTCGACGCGGTCGACATGCGTGACTACCCGGTGATCCAGGCGCTGGTTCTGCTGTTCTCGCTCGAATTCATCCTGATCAACCTGGTCGTCGACGTGCTCTACGGCCTGATCAACCCGACCATCCGCTACCGCTGATGCAGACCCGCCCCGCAGCCCTGCACGCGAACGAGCGCGTGCGCACGCCGTGGTCGGAGTTCTGGCGCAAGTTCCGGCGTCAAAAGGTCGCGCTGTTTGCCGGCGTCTTCGTCCTGCTGCTGGTCTTCGTGGCGATCGCGGCGCCGTGGATCACCCCCTACGACGCCGAGAACTACTTCGATTACGACGCGCTCAACGCGTCCCCGTCGCTTGCGCATCTGTTCGGCGTCGACTCGCTGGGGCGCGACATCTTCAGCCGGATCATCATGGGCGCACGCATCTCGCTCGCGGCGGGTTTCCTGTCGGTCGCCGCGGGATCGGTCGTGGGAACGGTGCTCGGCCTGGTGGCCGGCTACTACGAGGGCTGGTGGGACCGGATCATCATGCGCCTCTGCGACGTGCTGTTCGCCTTCCCGGGCATCCTGCTCGCGATCGGCATCGTCGCGATCCTCGGCGGCGGCATGACCAACGTCATCGCCGCCGTCGCGATCTTCAGCGTCCCGACCTTCGCCCGGCTGGTGCGCGGCAACACGCTGGCGCAAAAGCACCTCACCTATGTCGAGGCTGCGAAGAGCCTCGGCGCGTCGGATCGCACGATCATCCTGCGCCACATCTTTCCGGGCACGATCTCGGCGGTCGTCGTCTACTTCTCGCTGCGCATCGGCACGTCGATCATCACCGCGGCGAGCCTGTCTTTCCTCGGCATGGGGGCGCAGCCGCCAACGCCCGAATGGGGAGCGATGCTCGACGCCGCCCGCTCGGACATGCTGGTGGCACCACACGAGGCGATCTTTCCCGCGCTCGCGATCTTCCTCACCGTCCTGGCCTTCAACCTGCTGGGGGACGGGCTGCGCGATGCCCTCGACCCGAAGGTAGAGAGGCAATGAGCGCATGCAGATCCTGGTCGCCGCGGACATCGAAGGCGGCGCGACCGGGATCGCGCTGGCAGAGCTCTTCGCGACGCTGCCGATCGTCCGCAGCGTCGATGCGCTGACGGTCGCATTCACCTCGCCAATGAACCGGCACGCGATCCGCGTGCGGAACAGCCTGTCGGCGATGCCGTTCATGCTGCGCTGAATCAGCGCTCGCCGCGCGGGACCCCGAGCTCCTCGTAGATCGGGCGCAGCACCGCGCGCACCTCGGGAAGCTTGCGCCAGAACCAGATCGTCGCGAGCACGGCAAGCGCCCCGTTCAGCGCGAATGCGAAACGCGTGCCGAAAGCCCCCGCGATCGCGCCTGCGGCAAGGTTCCCGAGAGGCGCGACGCCGAGGAACGCGAGGGTGTAGAACGAGGCGACCCGGCCCCGCAGGCGGTCCTCGACGATCGTCTGCAGGATCGTGTTCGCCGACGCGGCGGCGAGGATCGTGCCGCCACCGATGAACACCATCAGCACGAGCGCGATCGCATAGACTTTCATGTAGGCGAACGCGGCGAGCGCCAACCCGGCGGTTCCCGCCGCGAACACGATGATCCGCCCGAGGCCGCGCACCGACGCGCGCCCCGCGAGATAGCCGGTCGAGAGCAGCGCGCCGAATCCGGCCGCCGACAGCAGGTAACCCAGCGTGTGCGGGCCGCCGCCGAAGATGTCCTTCGCGTACACCGGCATCAGCGACGAGTAAGGCGAGATCGTCCATGCCAGGGCCGCGACCAGCGCCAGCAGCGCGCGGACCGGAGAGAGCGCGAACGCATAGCGTGCGCCTTCGACCCAGCTTGCCCACCAGCCCGAGGTGGGCGCGGGCCGACGCTCCTTGGGCCAGTGCATCCGCGCGATCGCGACGATCACGGCGACGAACGACAGCGCGTTCAGCGCGAAGCACACCGCCTCGCTGGTCAGCGCCAGCAGCATGCCCGCGACCGCCGGGCCGATCACCCGCGCGGTGTTGACCAGCATCGAGTTCAGCGCGATCGCATTGGCGAGGTCGCCCCGGTCCTCGACGAAGTGTATGTACAGAGACTGGCGCAGCGGCAGGTCGAACGCCGAGCAGGTGCCGAGCCACAGCGCGAGGACGATCAGGTGCCAGGTCTGGATCCAGCCACCCGCCACGAGGACCGCCAGGATCAGTGCCTGGACGAGCATCAGCGACTGGGTCGCGAACAGCCCGCGGCGCCGGTCGATGCGATCGGCCAGCACCCCGGCGAGATTGCCGAACAGCAGGATGCCGACGTTGTTGCAAAACGCCACGACCCCGAGCAGCCACGCCGAATCGGTCAGGCGGTAGACCAGCCAGCCCATCGCCACCTGCTGCAGCCAGGTGCCGATCAGCGATAGCCCCTGCCCGGTAAAGAACAGGCGGAAGTTGCGGTGCCGGAGCGCGCGAAAAGTGCGCGGGAGGATCAGGGCTGCCATGCGCGACCGACATTATCGCCTGTCACGCCCAAACCGGCGGCCGGCGTCGCCGCGAACGCCTCGCCGACGTCGCTCACGCCCGGGCTGTCGCCGGCTCGATGCGCACAGCCGGCAGCAAGGCGTCAGCCCGCGAGCCGCGCGTGCTGCTCGCGCAGCTTCTCCAGCGTTGCGTTGAATCCCGCGAGCCGCGCGCGCTCCTGCTCGACGACCGCCACCGGCGCCCGGGCGACGAAGCCTTCGTTGGCGAGCTTCGCCTGCGCCTTGGCGATCTCGGCTTCGTGGCGGGCGATGTCCTTGGCGAGGCGCTCGCGCTCGGCCGCGACGTCGACCTGCACGTCGAGCATCACGCGCAGCCTGTCGACGACCTGCACCGGAGCGTTGCGTTGCGGCAGCACGTCGGCGAGCTGGACCTCGGACAGGCGGGCGAGCGCCTTCAGGTAGTCGGTCAGCGCTCCGGCGCCCACGCCGGCAAGGTCGCCCGCGACGAACGCGCCGACCTTCTGCGCGGGAGACAGGCCCATCTCGCTGCGCAGCGAGCGCACCGAATCGACGAGCTCCTTCAGCGTGATGATCTGCATCGACGCCATCGGATCGCGCCTGTCGGCGATTTCCTCCGGGTAGCGCTGCAGCGACACCGTCTCCCCGGTCGTGCCCGCAAGCGGCGCCACCGACTGCCACAGCTCCTCGGTGACGAAAGGGATGAACGGGTGCGCCAGTCGCAGGATCCCCTCGAGCGTGCGGACCAGCGCCCTGCGGGTCGCCCGCTGCGCCGCCTCGTCGCCGGTGGCCAGGTCGACCTTGGCGAGCTCGAGGTACCAGTCGCAGAACTCGTTCCAGACGAACTCGTAGATCGCCTTCGCGGCATGATCGAAGCGATACCCATCGAGATGCTCGCGGATCTCGCCCGCGGCGCGTCGCAACTCGGCCTCGATCCAGCGGTCGGCGATCGACGGCGTGCGCGGCAGGGCATCGTCGAGGCCGACGTCCTTGCCCTCGACGTTCATCAGCACGAAGCGCGTCGCGTTCCAAAGCTTGTTGCAGAAATTGCGGTAGCCCTCGCAGCGACCCAGGTCGAAATTGAGCGTCCGGTTGAAGGTCGCGAGCGAGGCGAAGGTGAAGCGAAGCGCATCGGCGCCAAACGCGGGGATGCCGTTGGGAAACTGCTTGCGGGTGCGCTTGGCGACGGCGTCGGCCTGCCGCGGGTCCATCATGTTGAGCACGCTCTTGGCGACCAGGCTCTCGGCGTCGATGCCGTCGATCAGGTCGAGCGGATCGAGCACGTTGCCCTTGGACTTCGACATCTTCTGGCCCTCGGCATCGCGGACGATGGCGTTGATGTAGACGTCCTTGAACGGCACCTTGCCGGTGAAGTAGGTCGTCGTCATGATCATCCGTGCGACCCAGAAGAAGATGATGTCGAAGCCGGTGACCAGCACGCTCGACGGCAGGAAAGTCTCGAGCTCCTTCGTCTGCCGCGGCCAGCCCAGCGTCGAATGGCACCACAGCGCCGAGCTGAACCAGGTGTCGAGCACGTCCTCGTCGCGCCGGAACGATGCGGGCGCGCGCCCGAGCTTCGCCGTCGCCTGCGCCAGCGCGTCGGCTTCGCTGCGCGCCACGTAGACGCTGCCGGCCTCGTCGTACCAGGCCGGGATCTGGTGCCCCCACCACAATTGCCGCGAGATGCACCAGTCCTGGATGTTGTTGATCCAGTGCAGGTATGTCGACAGCCAATCGCCGGGAACGAACTCGACTTTCTGGCAGGCGCCCGGGGCGCTCTGCGAGGCACCGGGCAGCGCGGCCGGGAGTCCTTCGCCGACGGCGGCGAGGCACAGGTCCTGGATCGACCTGCCCGGGAACCACGGATGCGACGGCGGCGCGGGCTTCCGCATCGCCACGTACCACTGGTCGGTCAGCATCGGCTCGACCACCTCGCCGGTACGCCCGCAACGCGGCACGACCATCTTGTGGGGCTTTTCCGAGACCACCAGGCCCGCGGCCTGCAGGTCGGCGAGCACCGCCTTGCGTGCCACGTAGCGGTCGAGCCCGCGGTATTTCGCCGGTGCATTGTCGCTGACCGTCGCGTCGAGGTTCAGGATGGAGATCGCAGCCAGCCGGTGGCGCTGGCCGATCGCCCAGTCGTTGAAGTCGTGCGCGGGGGTGATCTTGACCACCCCGGTGCCGAACTCGCGGTCGACGTAATCGTCGGCGATCACCGGAATCTCGCGGTCGGTGAGCGGCAGTCGCACGCGCTTGCCGACGAGCGCGCGATAACGCTCGTCGTCCGGGTGCACGGCAACCGCGGTGTCGCCCAGCATCGTCTCGGGCCGCGTGGTCGCGACGATCACCGATCCCGAGCCGTCGGCCAGCGGATACGCGAGCTCCCAGAGCTTCCCCTGCTCCTCCTCGCTGTCGACTTCGAGGTCGGAGACCGCGGTCATCAGCTTGGGATCCCAGTTGACCAGCCGCTTGCCACGGTAGATGAGGCCGTCCTCGAACAGGCGCACGAAGGTCTCGCGCACGGCGGTCGACAGGCCCTCGTCCATCGTGAAGCGCTCGCGCGACCAGTCGGCAGCTGCTCCCAGACGTCGCATCTGGTGGGTGATCGTCGAGCCCGATTCCTCTTTCCACGCCCACACGCGCTCGGCGAACGCTTCGCGCCCCAGGTCGTGACG
>DATGDG010000154.1:0-1696 GCA_035311025.1 Casimicrobiaceae bacterium | reverse complement strand
CCGCGCCTCGGTGGCCGACGTGCAACTCGAATTGCTGCTCGCCGTCGGGCTCGTGGTGTTGGTGATCTTCGTTTTCCTGCGCAACATCCCCGCCACGATCATTCCCGGTATCGCCGTGCCGCTTTCCCTCGTCGGCACCTTCGGCGTCATGTATCTGGCGGGGTTCTCCATCAACAACCTCACCCTGATGGCCCTCACGATCGCCACGGGTTTCGTCGTCGACGATGCGATCGTGATGATCGAGAACATCTCGCGCTATATCGAGGAGGGCCATTCACCGCTCGAGGCGGCGCTCAAGGGCTCGGCGCAGGTTGGCTTCACCATCATCTCGCTGACGATCTCGCTGATCGCCGTGCTGATCCCGCTGCTGTTCATGGGCGACGTCGTCGGCCGGCTGTTCCGCGAATTCGCGATCACGCTCGCGGTGACGATCGTGATTTCCGCGGTCGTGTCGCTGACGCTCGTGCCGATGCTGTGCGCGAAGATCCTCAAGCATCACAAGCGCGAGGAAGAAGGCCGCTTCGCGCGCTGGACCGGCGGGATGTTCGATCGCCTGATCGCCAGCTACGGCCGCTGGCTGACCTGGGTGCTCGATCGCCAGGGCGCGACACTGCTCGTTGCCGTCGCCACGCTGGTGCTGACAATACTTCTATACATCGTCATCCCGAAGGGATTCTTCCCGGTGCAGGACACCGGGCTGGTCCAGGGTATTTCCGAGGCTTCGCAGTCGATCTCGTTCGCGGCGATGGCGCGCCAGCAGCAGGACCTCGGCAAGCTGATCCTGGCCGATCCGGCCGTGCAGTCGCTGTCGTCATTCATCGGCGTCGACGGTACGAACACCACGCTGAACAGCGGCCGGTTCCTGATCAACCTCAAGCCGCACGGCACGCGCGACGGCGTCGAAACGGTGATCCGGCGCCTGCAGGACGACGCGCGCAAGCTCGGCGGCATCACGCTGTACCTGCAGCCGGTGCAGGACCTGACGATCGAGGACCGCGTCAGCCGCACGCAGTATCAGTTCACGCTCGGCACGCCGGACCTCGCCGCGCTCAACACCTGGGTGCCGAAGCTGGTCGACAAGCTCAACCAGCAACCCGAACTCGCCGATGTCGCGAGCGACCTGCAGTCGCAAGGGCTGCAGGCGTATCTCGACATCGATCGCGACACGGCCGGCCGCCTCGGCATCACGCCCGCGGCGGTCGATGCGGTGCTCTACGACGCGTTCGGCCAGCGCCTGGTCTCGACGATCTTCACCGAGGCGAACCAGTATCGCGTCGTGCTCGAAGTCAAACCGGAATTCCAGGAAGGCCTGAAGGCATTGAGCCGCATCTATGTCCCGGGCCTGAAGAACGCCAACGATGTCGCGCAGACGCCGCAGGGCGGCGCATCGACACCGGGCGGAACGCAGGCGGCTGGCGGAACGCCGCAGGGCGCGACGCCGGGAGTCACGATCGGCACGACGCAGGCCGCGGTCGCCAGCGGGCAGGTGCCGCTCGACACGGTCGCCAAGCTGAGCGAGCGCGCCTCGCCGCTGCTGATCAACCACCTCGGCCAGTTTCCGTCGACGACCGTGTCGTTCAATCTCGCGCCCGGCGCGTCGCTCGGCGCGGCGGTCGACCGGATCAAGCAGGTCGAGAAGGACCTCGGCATGCCGGCCAGCATCGAAACGGGTTTCCAGGGCGCGGCGCTCGCGTTC
>DATGDG010000153.1:0-2841 GCA_035311025.1 Casimicrobiaceae bacterium | reverse complement strand
TCTCGCTCAACGATCTGCTCTGATCGCCGTCGGTGTCCGTGCGCTCGACCGGCGAGGCAGCGACGCAAGCTGCGCCTGCGCGCTCGGAGTGCGCAATCGCCGGCCTGCGGGTACCCGGCACGGCATCGCTCGAGGACATCGTGCAGGCTAGGGTCCTGTCGGGCTCGCTCGCCGCGCCACCCGCGACGGCCGTCGCGCACGCTCGCCCTCGCCGCGCTTCGCCCACCGTCCCGACAAGGTGGTGCCGACTCGATGCCCGCCCGTCACTGCGCGCCTGATGCCGAAACCGACGCCGGCTCGCCGTCGGGCGAGCCTAGGCCGAGGGCGCAGCCGCAGGCGCGGCCGCAATCGGAATGCGGCGCTCCTCGACCGCGTGGCAGGCGACCATCGCCCCGGATGACGCGAGTGCGAGCTGCGGCACTTCGGCGCGGCAGCGATCGTTCGCATGCGGACAGCGCGGATGGAACGTGCAGCCCGGAGGTGGCGTCAGCGGACTGGGGACCTCCCCTGCCACCGGCGTGCGCGGCTTGCCGGTCATTGCGAGGTCGGGGATCGCGTCGAGCAGCATTCGCGTGTACGGATGCTGCGGACTGCCGAACAGCGCTTTCTTGTCCGCAAGCTCGACCAGCCGCCCCAGGTACATGACGCCGACCCGATCGGCGACGTGATGGACGACGGCCAGGTTGTGTGAAATGAACAGGTAGGTGAGCCCGAGTTCGCGCTGCAGGTCGCGCATCAGGTTGAGGACCTGGGCCTGCACCGACACGTCGAGCGCCGACGTCGGCTCGTCACAGACCAGGAACTCGGGTTCGCTGGCGAGCGCGCGCGCGATCGAGATCCGTTGCCGCTGCCCGCCCGAGAACTGGTGCGGATATTTCTGGCCGTCCGCCGCGGCGAGGCCCACGTGCGTCAGCAGCGCGTCGACGCGCGCGCGTATCGCCTGCCTGCCGACGATCAGGCGGTGGGCGCGGATCGGCTCGGCGACGATGTCGACGACGCGCCAGCGCGGATTGAGGCTCGCATAGGGATCCTGGAAGATCATCTGCAGCCTGCGGCGCAGGCTGCGCTGACCCCGGCCTGCCGCCAGCGCGGCGATGTCCTCGCCCGCGTAGGTGATCGCGCCCGACGACGGCGGATAGAGTCCGACGACCAGGCGGGCGACGGTCGACTTGCCGCAACCCGATTCACCGACCAGCCCCAGCGTCTCGCCGCGCCGGATGTCGAAGCTCAGGTCGTTGACGGCGCGCAACAGCGCCCTCGGCTGCCTGCCGAGCGTGCGCGCGAGCCACGGCGGCGACACGTCGAAGACCTTGCCCGCATGGGCGACCTGCAGCAGGACTTCGGGCCGGTCGCTCACCGGACCGCCTTCGTGCTGCGCGCCCCGGTGCTCGCCGCCGGCACGCCCGGCGCATGGAGCCAGCAGGCAGCGCGGGTGGCCCCTGCCTCGAGCAGTTCGGGGCGCTCGCGCCGGCAGCGGTCGAAGGCGCGGGGGCAGCGGGGATGGAACGCGCAGCCGGGGGGGATGGCATTGAGTCGAGGCATCGTGCCGTCGATCTGCACCAGGCGCTCGCGGTCGCCGACGATCGAGGGGATCGAGCCCATCAGCCCGGCCGTGTACGGATGCTGCGGCGCGCGGATGACCTCGGCCACCGGGCCGATCTCGACGATGCGCCCGGCGTACATCACGGCGACGCGGTCGGCCGTCTCGGCAATCACCCCCATGTCGTGGGTCACGAGCATCACCGCGGTGCCGTGGTCGCGGCCGAGGCGCTTCAGGAGCGCGATGATCTGGGCCTGGATCGACACGTCGAGTGCGGTCGTCGGCTCGTCGGCGATGATCAGCTGTGGCTGTGCGCAGATCGCCAGCGCGATCACCACGCGCTGGCGCATCCCCCCCGAGAACTGGTGCGGATAGTGGTCGATGCGCCGCTCGGCCGCAGGGATGCCGACCTCGCGCAGCAGGTCGATTGCCCGTTGTCTTGCGGCGGCCTCGCCCATGTCGAGATGCGTCCGGATCGTCTCGACGAGCTGCCTGCCGATCGAATACAGCGGATTGAGCGAGGTCAGCGGGTCCTGGAATATCGCGCCTATCCGGCGGCCGCGGATCCGGCGCAGCGCATCCTGGGACAGATTGTCGATGCGCATGCCGTCGAGCCTGATCTCCCCCGCGGCGATGCGTCCCGGCGGCTCGAGCAGGCCGATGATCGCCGCACCGGTCAGCGACTTTCCCGCGCCGGATTCGCCGACCACGCCCAAGACCTCGCCCGGCGCGATCTGGAACGACACGCCCTCGACTGCGACCAGCGTGCCGCGGCGCGTCGGGAACTCGACGCGAAGATCGCGCAGCTCGAGCAGGGCTTGGGGCACGAAGGTCAGCGCAGGCGCGGATTCAGCGCGTCGCGAAGCCAGTCGCCCAGCATGTTGATCGCGAGCACCATGATCACCAGCGCGAGGCCCGGGAACAGCGTCACCCACCATTCGCCGGAGAACATGAAATCGTTGCCGATGCGGATCAGGGTGCCCAGCGACGGCTCGGTCGGCGGCACGCCGACGCCGAGGAACGACAGCGTCGCCTCGGTGATGATCGCGGTGGCGATGTGAATGGTCGCGATGACCAGCACGGGTCCCAGCACGTTGGGCAGGACGTGCCGCGCCATGATCGCGAGCGGATGGATGCCGAACAGCCTCGCCGCCTGCACGTATTCCTTGTTCTTCTCGACCATCGTCGAGCCGCGCACCGTTCGCGCGTACTGCACCCAGCCGGAGACGCCGATCGACAGCACCAGCACCCAGAACGCCATCGAATCGTGGGCCCCCGGGAGCACTGCCCGCGCGACGCCG
>DATGDG010000152.1:0-15978 GCA_035311025.1 Casimicrobiaceae bacterium | reverse complement strand
GTGGCCGGCGAAGGAGGCGGCCTCGGCGCTCACGCCCTCCATCAGGTCGCCGTCGCCGCAGAGCACATAGGTGAAGTGGTCGACGACCGCGGGGCCGTCGCCGTTGAAGGTGGCCGCCAGGAAACGCTCAGCGACGGCCATGCCGACGGCGTTGGCGAAGCCCTGTCCGAGCGGGCCGGTCGTGACTTCGACGCCGGGCGTCAGGCCGCGTTCAGGGTGGCCGGGCGTGAGGCTGCCCCATTGGCGAAACTGCTTGATCTGCTCGAGCGATAGCGCGTAACCGGTCAGGTGCAACAGGCTGTAAAGCAGCATCGATCCGTGTCCCGCCGAGAGAACGAAGCGATCGCGGTCGAACCAGTGCCGATTGGCAGGATTGTGCTTGAGGAACCGGGTCCAGAGCACGCAAGCCATCGGCGCGGCGCCCAGTGGCAGCCCGGGGTGCCCGCTGTTGGCCTTCTGGACCGCGTCGACCGAGAGGAAGCGCAGGGTATCGACGCACATTGCATCGAGGGCGGGCGGTTGACGTTTGATGGAGGATGTCGGGTTCATGTCGGCCGTCCTTGATTTTCAAGGTGGATCGTCGCGGGCGTGCAGCGGGTCGCACGGATCGACGTACCGTCCGCCGGCAAGCCCGAAGACGAGGTCAGTCTTGCATCGATGCAGCGCAGCCGATGTGCGCCAGCGAACAGACGCCGCCGTGCGCCGGCGGTAAATGTCCCGAATGATCGACAGCGACCGTAGCGCGTTGGTTCTCGTCCGCCCGATCCGGGAGGAAGCAGGGAACGGCCGGGAAGCAGTCCAGCGCGGCGCGCAGGTCACCCTCGATTCCATCGGCGACGGCGTCATCAGCACCGACAGGGATGGCCGGGTGACGTATCTCAATCCGGTCGCCGAGCGCATGACGGGTTGGTCGCGCGCCCAGGCATCCGGGCGAATGCTCTCGGAGGTGTTTCACATTGTCGATGGCGACACGCGGGAATCCGCCCCGAATCCAATGCAATTGGCCGTTCGGCAGGGAAGGACCGTCAGTCTTCCCCGCAACTCCGTGCTCATCCGGCGCGACGGGCTCGAATTCCCGATCGAGGATTCGATCGCTCCAATCCACGAGCCCGGCGGGCAGGTAACCGGAGCCGTGATGGTGTTCCGTGACGTGAGCAAGGCACGCGCGCGGGAGGGCGAGTTGTCGCATCTTGCCCAGCACGACTTTCTCACGGGCCTTCCCAATCGAATGCTGTTGAACGATCGCCTCGACCAGGCGATCGCGCGGGCCCGGCGACACGGGCGCCGCGTTGCGGTGCTGTTTCTGGACCTGGACGGCTTCAAGCACATCAATGACTCGCTTGGGCACGCAGTCGGCGACAGGCTGCTGCAGAACACGGGCAAGCGGCTGGCGGCGGCGGTTCGTGCCTCGGACACCGTGAGCCGTCAGGGCGGAGATGAGTTCGTGGTCGTCCTCTGCGAGGTCGAGGATCTGCAGAATGTGGGACGCCACGCCGAAAAGATCCTTGCGGCATTGTCGGCGCCGCACGCCCTCGCGGGGCGCGACACGCATGTCGATGCGAGCATCGGCATCAGCTTCTTTCCGGATGACGGGAACGATGCCGAAGCGCTGATCAAATGTGCGGACGCTGCGATGTACCGTGCCAAGGAAAACGGGCGCAACACCTACGAGTTCTTCAAGTCGGAAATGAATGTTCAGGCAAACGCACGCCAATCGCTCTGAGACTCCGGGCGCGACCGCGCCGACGCGTGGTCGGTACCCAGACTTGCGCAGATGCTGGCAATGCTTGCCCGTCGCGCGGACGGCAGCGCATGAACGCGACGGTGGTCACCGTCGATCCCGGGCGGGTCACCCGTGTACGACGACCGAGTCCGCAGGTGCCTGCGCGCGGTCTTCCATCCCGTAGTCGCGCAGCACCGCGGCGACGCGCAGCCGGTAGCCGGCGAAGATTTCGTCGCGGCCCGCGCGCTGCACCCGGCGATGGGCGTCGAGGTTGCGCCATTGCCTGACCGCATCCTCGTCGCGCCAGAACGACAGCGACAGCAGCTTCCCCGGCTGGCTCAGGCTCTCGAAGCGCTCGATGGAGATGAAGCCGTCCATCTTCTCCAGGATCGGTCGCAGCGATGCGGCAGCGGCGAGATAGGCGTCCTTTGCGCCCGCCTTTGGTACGACCTCGAAGATCACTGCAATCATCATGGCTCTCCCTGCGCTTGGGCGCGAATCTCGAAGGAAGTATCCCACCCGCTGTCCGCCGCATCCGGGGATGATCGATCCCGAACTCTGCGCATGCGTTCTGAAAGCCTCGCGCTGGAAGGGGTCGATCTGATCGCGGATCAGGCAGATTCGCGTGGCCGCGCACTCCGCGCAATGGATGGACCGCAACCATAACGCCTTGCGCTGCCAGAACGGTTCGTCTACGATCGAACCGTGAAGGACGGACCCAACATCGCCCGCGTTGCGGCAATGATCGGCGACCATGCCCGGGCGGACATGCTGACCGCGCTGCTGGCCGATCGTGCGCTGACCGCGACCGAGCTCGCGGGCATCGCCGGGGTGACCAAGCAGACGGCCAGCGCGCACCTTGCCAAGCTGCTCGATGCCGGCCTGATCGCCGTCGAGCGTCAAGGGCGGCACCGCTATTGCCGGCTGGCCGATCGGGATGTCGCCCAACTGCTGGAATCGCTGATGGGCGTGGCCTTTCGCACCGGCGCGGTGCGCCTGCGATCGAGCCCGAGGGAGCCCGCCTTGCGCAAGGCCCGGATCTGTTACGACCATCTCGCGGGGGAGCTCGGGGTCCTCGCTTACGAGGCGCTGCTCGATGGCCAGGTGTTCAAGGCACAAGGCGGCGAACTGCAGCTGACCGACGCCGGGGTGCGGTGGTTCGAATCGTTCGGGATCGATGTCTCTGCGACCGTTTCGAAGCGGCGCGCGGCGTGTCGAGCTTGCCTCGATTGGGGCGAACGGCGTCATCACCTGGCCGGCGCGCTGGGGACCGCGCTGCTCGAACGCATCTGCGCGCTGGGCTGGGCACGCCGCGCGCGGGAATCGCGCGTCATCGCGTTCACGCTGGCGGGCGAGCGTGCATTCCGTGCCCGGTTCGAAGCGCCGCGCGTTGCAGTCTCCGCGCGCTAACGCTCCCATGTTCGCTCTCCGCTCCGCATCGGATGCCGACATTCCCGCGCTGCAGGCGCTGATCGCGCGCTCGGGCGTCGGTCTCAGCGTCGGCTACTACACCCCCGAGCAGGCGGGTGCCATCACCCGCCACGTCTTCGGCGTCGACAGCCAGCTGATCGCCGATCGGACGTATCACGTGATCGAGCATGCTTGCGCGATCGTCGCCTGTGGCGGATGGAGCCGACGCCGGACGCTCTTCGGCGGCGACCAGGCGAAGGCGGGTCCGGATCCGCTGCTCGATCCCGCGGTCGATCCGGCGCGCATTCGCGCGTTCTTCGTCGAGCCGGCGATGGCGCGCCGCGGCCTGGGACGCATGCTGATGGAGCGGTGCCTGCGCGAGGCGAAAGCCGCCGGGTTTCGCTCGCTCGAACTGGTGTCGACGCTCCCGGGCGAGCCGCTCTATGCGGCGTCGGGGTTCGAGGTAACCGAGCGCTTCGAGCTTTCGCTGCCCGGACCCATCCGCGTGCCGGTGACGCGAATGTTCAGGTCCATCGCCGACGCCGGCTGCCCGCAAGGCGGCGTCGCCTGACGCGCGGATGCTCGACCGGATCGCCGCCGATGCGGTGCTCGTGCTGCACCTGGGATTCATCGTGTTCGCGCTGCTCGGTGCCATCCTTGCCGTCCACTGGCGCTGGATGCCGCTCGTCCACCTCCCGGCGGCGGCGTGGGGCGTGTACATCGAGCTGAGCGGCAGAATCTGCCCGCTGACCTGGCTCGAGAACCACTTTCGCCTGCGCGCCGGGCAGGCGGGTTACAGCGAGAGCTTCATCGAGCACTACCTGCTCGCCGTGATCTATCCGTCGGGCCTGACCCGCGAGGTCCAGTTCGTGCTCGCCGGCGTCGTCCTGGCCGTCAACGTGGCCATCTATACTTGGCTGCTTTTGCGCGCCAGGTCCGCCGCGCGACCTCCCCCGCAACACAAGCGATCCGGATGAACGTCCAGCGACTCTCGCCGCAGCACGCCTCGTCCTACCGGGCACTGATGCTCGAAGCCTATGCCGCTCATCCCGACGCGTTCACGTCGACCGTCGGCGAGCGTGCGGCGCTGCCGATCGCGTGGTGGGAGGCGCGGCTCGCGGAGGGTCCGGCAGCCCGGGAAGTCGTGTTCGGGGCGATCGAGGGTTCGTCTCTGCAGGGTGTCGCCGGTCTTTCGTTCGAGTCGCGCGAGAAGGTGCGCCACAAGGCGACGCTCTTCGGCATGTACGTCCCGGCCGTGCTGCGTGGACGTGGTCTGGGACGCCGCCTGGTCACCCGCGCGCTGGATTGCGCACGGGCCCGGCCGGGTGTGTGCCTGGTGCAGTTGACGGTCACGCATGGAAATGCTCCTGCCGAGGCGCTCTATCGACGCTGCGGCTTCGTCGAGTTCGGCCTCGAACCCTTCGCGGCAGCGGTGGAAGGCGGTTTCGTATCCAAGCTGCACATGTGGTGCGATCTTCGCGCTGCAGAGTCACGGAGAGATTGATGGGACAGCGATTTGCAGAGCTATCCGAGCGGCACGTCCAGTTCATCGAGAAGCAGCGGATCTTCTTCGTCGGGACGGCGACGGCCGACAGCCGAGTCAACGTCTCGCCCAAGGGCATGGATTCGCTGCGGGTGCTCGGGGAATCCCGGGTCGCGTGGCTGAACGTCACCGGCAGCGGCAACGAAACCGCGGCTCACGTCCAGCGACTGCCGCGGATGACCCTGATGTTCGCGGCGTTCGAGGGCCCGCCGATGATCCTGCGGCTCTACGGCACGGCGAAGGTCGTCCACCGGGGCGATCCCGACTGGAGTGCGCTGCATTCGCTGTTCAAGCCGTTGCCGGGCGCGCGGCAGATCTTCGACCTGGCGGTGGAGCTCGTGCAGACGTCCTGCGGCATGGCGGTCCCTTGTTTCGACTACGTGGGCGACCGCGATCTGCTCAACGACTGGGCAACGAAGAAAGGCGAGCAGGGGGTGAAGCAATACTGGGAAGACAAGAACGCGACCAGCATCGACGGGCTTCCCACGGACATCATTGCCAGAAACCGCTGAAGGAACCGCGCCGACGCGATCCGGATCGATGGCCGACGTTGCCGATTTCGTCGGCCGCAGCGGCATGCTCGCATCGGCGCCCCGCATCATCGACCCGGCATCGGCCTGCCTCGGTCGCTCCACCGCGGCGGAGAATTCTGTGTGATCGAGCGCGAACGCTTGCAGCTCCTGAACGACGCCCCCGAGGTGCCCGGCGACTGCGTCCTGTACTGGATGCAGCAGTCACAGCGCGCGGACTTCAATCCGGCGCTGGAATGGGCGGTGGCGAACGCCAACCGGCTCCGGCTCCCGGTCGTCGTGGGCTTCGGCCTCACCGACGGCTACCCGGAAGCGAACGCGCGGCACTACACGTTCATGCTGGAAGGATTGCGCGAGGTCCAGGCATCGCTTGCCGAGCGCGGCATCGCGATCGTCATCCGGCGAGGGGCGCCCGACACGATCGCGATCGACTTGGCGCAGCGCGCCGCACTGGTCGTCTGCGACCGTGGCTACCTTCGGCACCAGAAGGCGTGGCGCTCGCGCGTCGCCAAGGCCTGCGGGTGTCGGGTCGTGCAGGTCGAGGGCGATGCCGTGGTGCCGGTCGATCTCGCGTCCAACAAGCGCGAGGTGGCGGCGCGCACGCTGCGCCCCAAGATCACAAGGTTGCGCGATGCGTGGCTCAAACCGCTGCGCGTCACGGAGGTCGCCGTGCGTGCCGACAATCTCGCGCAGCCCCTCGCCCATCCCGATGCCCTCGCGCTGTCGGATGTTGCTGCGCTCGTCGCCCGCCTGGACATCGACCGGAGCATCGGGCCGGTCGCGCGCTTTCACGGTGGCACGGCGGAGGCGAGGCGACGACTGCAGGCATTCGTGGGCGGTGGACTCTCGCGTTATGCGGCGGCGCGCGGCGAGCCTGCGCTCGCGCAGGTTTCGTTCCTGTCGTCGTACCTGCACTTCGGCCAGATCTCGCCGGTGGAGATCGCCCTCGAGACCACGCGATCCGATGCCGATACCGAGGGTCGCGCTGTCTACCTCGAGGAGCTGATCGTCCGGCGCGAGCTCGCGATCAATTTCGTCGAGTACGAGCCCGACTACGACCGCTATGAATGCCTGCCGCGCTGGGCGCGGGACACTCTGGATCGGCACCGCAGCGATCCGCGACCGCATCGCTACGATGCGAACGAGCTCGCGGCGGCGGAGACCCACGACCGGTACTGGAACGCGGCGATGCGCGAGATGCGTGACACCGGCTACATGCACAACCACATGCGCATGTACTGGGGCAAGAAGATCCTCGAATGGTCGGCGAGCCCCGAGGAAGGCTTCGCGACGGCGCTGGCGCTCAACAACCGCCATTTCCTCGATGGTCGCGATCCAAACTCTTGGGCCAACGTCGCGTGGTGCTTCGGCCTGCACGACCGGCCGTGGCCGGAGCGTCCGATCTTCGGTACGGTCAGGTCGATGACCCAGGGCGGACTCCTCCGCAAGATCGACGCCGACGCGTATGTCGCGTCGGTCGACGGGCTGGTCGCGGCGGAGGGCGTGGCGCGCTGAGCCGACGTTACCGGTCGGCGGCGGGGAGTTCCGCGATCCGGTGCGCCCGTATCGAAAAGCGGAGGTCAAGGCGGTCGGCGACCGCCAGCGCGCCGCCGAGGAGCGAGAACGGCCGGATGCCGAAATCGGTCTGGTCGAAGGCGAGCGTGCCGGTCACCGTGTAGTCGCCGGGACCCGACTCGATCGCAGCCTCAACCGAAACGTGGCGCGTGACGCCGTTCAGCGTGATCGCGACGTCGAGACCGGAACTTTCGGCCTTGCGGGTCACCGCGATCAGCGCATAAGGGTGCGCCTCGGCGTCGAGGACCCGCCCCAGCATGTTGTGCCGCGTCCCGGCGATGTCCTCGGCGGTGGGCTGGGTGTCGAATCCGGCCTGCGCACGTAACTTTGGTTCGTCGACGGTCAGCCGGTCCAGCCTGACGTAGAGATCGGCCCGGCGCGCATCCGGTGCAAGGTATCCGCGCAGGTCGTGGCTCGCGACCACGTGGTCGTGCCCGAGGCGCGCCAGCGAACCGCTGCGCCGGACCTCGACGACGACCAGCGACCGCACGGGATCGACCTCGAACACCGGCTCGCCGCGCCGCGCCGCGTCGCGATAGAAATCGACGGGAAACGAAGGCGGCGGGGCCTCGGCTTCGCGCCCGGGCTGCGAAGGCAGGGGCTGGGAAGGCTGTGGTGGCCGAACCGGCTGCGGCGCGCAGGCCGCGAGCAGCGCGAGCGCCGCCCCCAAGGTGAAGGCCGTCGCGATGGCCTGCCAGCGGCGCACCCATGATCGTGTCGTCATCGGTGACTCGTTCGATCCACGGTTCCCATCGTGCCTGTCATTGTGGCCCCGTGATCGCGGCTTGTCGCCCGTCCGGCACTCCGGATCCGTGACCGCAGCCTGTCGCCCGTCCGGCCGGACCTCGCGGGGCGGGGGTGCTAAATTACGTCGCGACGCGCATTGGGCGCATCGGAGGGAGCAGCATGAACCACCTCGACTTGAAGAACCGGCGCGCCGTCGTCACCGGTGGTGCCGCCGGCATCGGTCTCGCGGTCGCCGAGCGACTGGCGGCGAGCGGTGCGCACGTCGCGCTGTGGGACCGCGACCCGGCGGCGCTGGAGATGGCGCGCAACCGCCTGGGCGAGCGGACCGTCGTGACGCCGGTCGACGTCGCCGACAACGATGCGGTCGAGCGCGCGGCCAGGGCCACCGAGTCGGCGCTGGGCGGCATCGACGTGCTGGTGTGCTCGGCGGGCGTCACCGGTCCCAACACCACGACCTGGGAGTACCCGGTCGACGCCTGGCGGCAGGTGTTCGATGTCAACGTTCACGGCCTTTTCTTCTGCAATCGCGCAGTCGTGCCGATCATGCGCAAGACCGGCTATGGCCGCATCGTCAATATCGCGTCGGTCGCCGGCAAGGAAGGCAACCCGAACGCCCCGGCCTACAGCGCTTCCAAGGCTGCGGTGATCGGGCTCACCAAATCGCTGGGCAAGGAACTCGCGAAGACCGACATCCGCGTCAACTGCGTCACGCCCGCTGCGGTGCGCACGGCGATCTTCGACCAGATGACGCAGCAGCACATCGACTTCATGCTGTCGAAGATCCCGTTGGGACGCTTCGGCAGCGTCGAGGAGGTCGCCGCGATGGTGTGCTGGCTCGCCTCCGAGGAGTGCTCGTTCTCGACCGGCGCGGTGTTCGATCTCTCCGGCGGGCGAGCGACGTATTAGCCGCGCACCCGCAGCATGATCTTCCCGATGTGCTTCGACGACTCCATCAGCGCGTGGCCCTTGGCTGCGTCGGCGAGGTCGAAAGACGCGTGGATGATCGTCTTCACCTCGCCGCGCTCCAGCAGCGGCCACACCTTCTCGCGCAGTTCGCTGGCGAGCCGCGCCTTGCGCTCGCCGGGGCTCGCGCGCAGCGTCGAGCCGCTGACGGTCAGGCGTTTCATCATGATGAAGCGCCAGTCGCATTCGACGCGGCTGCCCTTGAGGAAGGCGATCTGCGACAGGCGCCCCTCGAGCGCGAGGCACTTCAGGTTCTTCTCGATGTAGTCGCCGCCGACCATGTCGAGGATCACGTCGACGCCGCGCTTGTGGGTGATCCTCTTGATCTCCTCCTGGAAATCCTGCGTCCGGTAGTCGATCGCGTGGTCGGCGCCCATCTTCAGGCAGAACGCGGTCTTGTCGGACGTGCCCGCGGTGGCGATCACCGTGGCGCCGAACGCCTTGGCGAGCTGGATGGCGGCGAGGCCGATGCCGCTGGTCCCGCCGTGGACCATGAACGACTCGCCGCGCTTCAGGCCCGCGCGATCGAACACGTTGTTCCAGACGGTGAAGTAATTCTCCGGCAGGCTCGCGGCCTGCTCGAGCGACCAGCCCTTGGGGATCGGCAGGCACCACGACGCCTGGGTGGTGCAGTATTCGGCGTAGCCGCCTCCCGGCGTCAGCGCGCAGACGTCGTCGCCGGCCTTCCAGCCGGTGACCCCTTCGCCGCAGGCGGCGATGCGGCCGGCCACCTCGAGGCCGAGGATCGGCGAAGCGTCGGGCGGCGGCGGGTAGGTGCCCGCGCGCTGCGCGCAGTCGGGGCGGTTGATGCCTGCCCAGGCCACCTCGACCAGCACTTCGCCGGCGCGCGGCGCCGGCACGGGCCCCTCCGCGATCTGCATGACCTCGGGCGGTCCCGCTTCGCGAACCGCAATGTGGCGCATCGTCGGGGGTGTCGTCATGTCGGCAGGCTCCATCGAAACGTCGATTCTACCGGCCGCTGCCCGGGCGCAAGGCCAGCGCGCAGATCGAGGCACCGAGCGCCGCGGCTGCCGACGCCAGGAACACCAGCGACGCGCCTTCGCGCTCGACCAGCAACCCGCCCAGCGCGTTGCCCGCACCGATGCCGGTGACGATGCAGGTCGTCGACCAGGTGAAGGCCTCGGTCGCGTAGCGCCGCGGTGCGCAGGTGGACACGAGCACCGACGCGATCGTCACCGTCGGCGCGATGCAGAGGCCGGCGAACAGCGCCGCCACCATCAGCAGGCCGACCGACGATATGGCCGCCTGCAGCGCCAGCGACAGCGCCAGCATCACGAGCAGTCGTCTCAACTGCTTCTCGACGGGAAGGGCGACGTGCATGCCACCGTAGAGGAGGCCGCCGGCGGCGCTGCCGATGGAGTTGATTGCGATCAGGATGCCAGCGAGCGGGGTGTGGCCCGACTGCGTCGCGAATCCGGGGTAAGCCACCTCGAGCAGGCCCAGGGAGAATGCCGTCATCAGCGTCGTCGCATAGACGACGAGGAGCTTGCCCTCGGTCAGCGGGCCCAGCAGGTGGCGTTCCTGGTTCCGGTCGTGCTGCAGGTAGCGCATCGCCGGCGAGGCGGCGAACACCGGCACGGCCAGCGCCGCGAACGTGAAGGCCGCGCCGAACGCGACCACGGGCGAGCCGATCGCGAGCAGCAGCGCGACCAGCGCCGGTCCTGCGGTGAAGACGAACTCGACCATGACCGAATCGAGCGCGAACGCGATGTTGCGCTGGCGCGCATCGTCGAAGCGATGGCGCCACATCGTGCGCGTCAGCACGGCGATCGGCGGCGCAAACGCGCCCGCGATCGCAGCGACCGTCCAGATCTCCGCCGTCGACAATGCCAGCGGTCGTGCGAGCCAGATGACCAGCAACGCTGCCGGATAGACGACGCCGGTGACCATCAGCACCTTGCCTGCGCCGTTGCGGTCGATGAAGCGCCCGACGAAAGGCGCGGTGATCGCCGCGGCGGCGAGGCAGGCGCCCACCGTCGCGCCCGCGACGGCGTAGGAGCCCGTCAATGCGCGCACGTGCAGCAGCATCGCGAGGTTGACGGTGCCGAGCGGCATCCGCGAGATCAGCGCCATCACGACCAGCCGCGTGACGTCGGGCTGCCGGAAGAACGCCGCATAGCGTGCGGTGGCGGTGCTCAGCATCGACGCATCGGAGAAGACGGGCGAACGAAGGGCATCGCCGCCGGCGACGCGTGAAAGTGCCGCCGACGGCGGGCATCGCCCGGATTGCTCAATACAGGACTTGCACGTTCTGGGGCGCGAGCCACTCGGACAGCCGCTCGATCAGCGCGTCGTCGAGATTGACGCGCCAGGCATCGGGCAGGTCGACGTCGCCGGCGATGCGGTCGTTGACGTAGCGGACCGTGACCGGCTTCTCGCCCGGGCGAAACGGCTGCAGGATCTCCTCCAGCCGGTCGGCGGACGCGTTGCCATTGCAGGCGATGCGAAGTCCTTTCGCCCAGCGCTTGCGCACCGCGGCGAGGTCGTAGACGCTTTCGCCGATGATGCGCAGGCCCTGTACCTCCCCGTCGTCGCTGACGCGCTGCATCACGCGCACCTCCATGACGACGAGCTGGTCCTCGCGCAGCAGCGAGCGCACGCTGTCCAGCGTCTCGTTGTAGACCATGATCTCGGCGCGGCCCTTGCCGTCGTCGAGCGTGACGAACGCCATCTTGCCGCGCCGGCTTGCCTGCACGCGCAGCGCGGTCACGACGCCGGCCACCAGCACGCGGTCGTTCTTGGGCTGGAGGTTGGCGAGCGACGTGCGGACGATCGGCGCGAGCTCGGCGGCATAGCCCGCGAACGGATGTCCGCTGAGGTAGAACCCCAGCGCGCCTTTTTCGTGGACCAGCCGCTCGGCGTCGGTCCATTCGCGCACCGACGGCACCGCCGCGAGGTGCGCGGCGGCCTCTTCCCCGAACAGCGACACCTGCGCCGCCGTCGCCGCCGCACGCTCGCCGGCATCGAGCGCCATGCCCACGGACGCGAACAGCGTCGCGCGACTGCGGTCGACCGAATCGAACGCGCCAGCCCGCACCAGGGCTTCGATGACGCGCCGGTTGACCAGCCGCTTGTCGACGCGGCGGCAGAAATCGAACAGGTCGGTGAAAGGCCCGCCCGCCTCGCGTGCGGCGACGATGGCATTGATGGCAGCCTCGCCGGTGCCTTTCACGGCGCCCAGCCCGAACCGGATGCTGCGCTCGTCGACCGGTTCGAAACGGTAGCGGGATGCGTTCACGTCGGGCGGCAGGATCGCGAGCTTCTGCGCCACCGCGTCGTCGTAGAAGGATTTCACCTTGTCGGTGTCGTCCATGACCAGCGACAGGTTCGCCGCCATGAACGCCGCGGGGTGATGCGCCTTGAAGTACGCCGTCTGGTAGGCGACCAGCGCATACGCGGCCGAGTGCGACTTGTTGAAGCCGTAGTCGGCGAACTTGGCCATCAGGTCGAACAGCTGCTCGGCCTTGCCGTGCGACAGACCGGTCTTCTCCGCGCCCGCGACGAAGATGCTGCGCTGCTGGTCCATCTCCTCCTTCTTCTTCTTGCCCATCGCGCGGCGAAGGAGGTCGGCATCGCCCAGCGTGTAGCCGCCGATCGCCTGCGCGATCTGCATCACCTGCTCCTGGTACACCATGACGCCGTAGGTGGGCTCGAGAATCGGCGCCAACCGCGGGTCGAGGTACTCGACCCGCTCGCGGCCGCTCTTGCGCGCGTTGTAGTCCGGGATCAGCTGCATCGGACCCGGACGGTACAGCGCGACCAGCGCGATGATGTCCTCGAAGCGCGTGGGCTGGGCCTGCTTGACCAGGTCGCGCATGCCGCGCGATTCGAACTGGAACACCGCGGTCGTGTCCGCCCTGCGGAAGACGTCGTAGGAAGCCTTGTCGTCCAGCGGGAGCGATTCGAGGGTGAGCGTCGACTGCGGATCGAGCTGGCGCACGTAGCGCAGCGTCCAGTCGAGGATCGTGAGCGTCGTGAGCCCCAGGAAGTCGAACTTGACCAGCCCCACCGCCTCGACGTCGTCCTTGTCGAACTGCGACACCAGCGACTGCGCGCCCGGCTGCACGTAGAGCGGGCAGAAATCGGTGAGCTTGCCCGGTGCGATCAGCACGCCCCCCGCGTGCATGCCGACGTTGCGCGGCAGGCCTTCGAGCTCGCAGGCGAGCGACAGCAGCTGGCGCACTTCCTCCTCGTCGGCTTCGCGCTGGTCGATCAGCGGCTCGACCTCGCGCGCATAGATGACGTTGGCCTCGGGCTCACCTTCGCGGCGGCGCAGGGTCACCGTCTTGCCGGGCTGGAAGGGGATCAGCTTGGCGATGCCGTCGACGAACGAATAGGGCAGGTCGAGCACGCGGCCGACGTCGCGCACCGCGGCCTTGGCGGCGAGGGTGCCGAAGGTCGCGATCTGCGACACCGACTCGGCGCCGTACTTGTTCTTGACGTACTCGATCACCCGGTCGCGGCCGTCCTGGCAGAAATCGATGTCGAAGTCGGGCATCGACACCCGCTGGGGATTCAGGAAGCGCTCGAACAGCAGTTGGTAGCGCAGCGGGTCGAGGTCGGTGATGCCAAGCGAATACGCGACCAGCGAGCCCGCGCCCGAGCCGCGTCCCGGACCCACCGGCACGCCGTTGTGCTTCGCCCAGTTGATGAAATCGGCGACGATCAGGAAGTAGCCCGAGAAACCCATCTGCACGATCGTCCTGGTCTCGAAGTCGAGGCGCGTCGCGTATTCGGGCCTGCGCTGCTCGCGCTCGGCGGGGTCGGGGAAGAGCTGGGCGAGCCGCGTCTCGAGTCCGCGCGCGGCTTCGTTGCGCAGGTGGTCGTCGAGCGACACGCCCTCGGGCGTGGGGAAGCGCGGCAGGTGGTTCTTGCCCAACGGTATCGTCAGGTTGCAGCGCTGCGCGATCGCGACTGTGTTCGCGAGCGCCTGCGGCAGGTCGGCGAATTTCTCGACCATCTCGGCCTGCGACAGGAAATACTGCTGCTGTGTGAAGCGGCGCGGGCGGCGCGGGTCGGCGAGCGAATGGCCCTCGGCGATGCACACCCGCGCTTCATGCGCCCGGAAGTCACCGGCCCGCAGGAACTGGATCGGGTGCGTCGCGGCGATCGGCAGCGCGAGACGATCGGCGAGCTCGGCCGTCGCGCGCACCAGCGCGTCGTCGTCCGGGTGTCCTGCGCGCTGCACTTCCAGCACGTAGCGCTGCGGGAACCACGCGGCCCACTCGCGGGCGAGGCGGGCGGCCGCCACGGTATTGGCCTGCAGCAGCGCCTGGCCGACGTCGCCGTCGCGCGCGCCGGACAGCCCGATCAGTCCGTCGGTGCCCTCGGCGAACCACGCGCGCTGCAGCTCGGGTCGTCCGCGATGCTGATGGTGCCGGTAGGCGCGCGACAGCCAGTCGCAGAGTTTCAGGTAGCCGTCGCGCGAGGCGGCAAGCAGCAGTGCCCGCGAAGGATGGTCGCGCTCGCTGTCGTTGGCGATCCAGACGTCGCAGCCGGCGATCGGCTTGATGCCGTGCGAGCGCGCGGCCTTGTAGAACTTGATCAGCCCGAACTGGTTCGCGAGATCGGTGAGGGCGAGCGCCGGCATCCCGTCCGCCTGCGCGGCCGCGATCGCATCGTCGATGCGCACCGTTCCATCGACGATCGAGAACTCGCTGTGAAGTCGCAGGTGGATGAAGCTCGGAGAAGGCATGGAAACGGTGCGTGCGACTCGCAATGGAACGGGTCGCGCGGCGAAATCGCGGCGCGACTGCCTGCTACAATTCTACCCCGACCGTCGCGGAAAAAACGGAGCGCGCGTGAGCCCGAAGCATCAAGGCCGACCGATGGCCATGAACGCCAGCCAATGTCTCCGAAGGTGATCCGGTGAGCGCGCTGCGGTTCTGCGAATTGCGCATCGACGTGTCGCGCGGCGGCGGCTCTCGATGGGCATGGGCCTGCGCCATTGCCGTGGCGCTGCTGCTCTCGGCCTGTGCAGGCACCCCGACGCTGCAAGGGCCGGGATCACCCCAGCCGACGGCGCCTCCGCTGCCGCGCAATGCCGAACCTCCGCCGCCCCCGGTCAATCTCGAAGGTTTCCCGCTGTCCTATCGCCAGGGATATGCGGACGGCTGCGCGAGCGCCGGCGGGATCGTGCACAAGGATGACCGGCGCTACGCCGGCGACCCGAACTATCGCACCGGCTGGCAGGACGGCATCGCACTCTGTCGCAGGAAGTGAGGCGCGATCGTGGCCGCCCCGTGGCGCAGCCGTCTGCCCGTTCGCATGAAGGTCCCGCGCGCAGCATCATGAAGCCCGCCGCGTCGCAGTTCGTCGACATCCGTGGCGAGCGTCACCACGTGCTGACCTGGGGCCGCCCCGACGCGCAGAAGCTCTTCCTGCTGCACGGGTGGATGGATGTCGGGGCGTCGTTCCAGTTCCTCGTCGATGCGTTCTCCCGCGACTGGTACGCCATCGCGCCCGACCTGCGCGGTTTCGGGCGCTCGGCATGGCAGCCGCAGGGCTACTGGTTCCAGGACTACGTCGCCGATCTCGAGGCCCTGCTCGCCCGATTCGCGCCGGATGAGCAGGTGAACCTGGTCGGCCACAGCCTCGGCGGGAACGTCGTCATGCATTACGCCGGCGTGAGGCCGCAGCGCGTGCGCCGGGTCGTCTCGCTCGACGGCTTCGGCATTCCGGCGGAGGTACCGGCGGAGGCGCCGCGCAAGTTCGCGGCCTGGCTCGACGCGCTGGCCGATCCGCCGTCGTTCAGTTCCTACGCTAGCATCGCCGCGGTGGCCGATCGGCTGCAGAAGAACAATCCGCGGCTTGCACGCGACAAGGCCGATTTCCTCGCTGCGCATTGGGCGACGACGCTGCCCGACGGCCGCGCCCGGCTCGTTTCCGATCCTCGCCACAAGCTGCCGTTTCCCACCGTCTACCGGATGGAAGAGATCTTCGCGGTCTGGCGCAACATCGCGGCGCCTGCGCTGTGGATCGCGGCCACCGATTCGCACATTCCGCGCTGGCTGGACGGTCACCCCGAGGGCGAGATCGGCACCGATGGGCTCGACGGCGTGCGACGCAGGCTCGCGCACATTCCGGACGGACGGCTGCAGATGGTGGCGGATGCCGGCCACATGCTGCATCACGACCAGCCTGCCGCCGTCGCGGCACTGATCGAGTCGTTCCTCGCCGCTTGATTCCCGCCCGCTTTCGCGTCCATTCGCAGCGCGGCGCGTACGTGGCGCTCGCGCTGCTGACGATCGTCTGGGGACTCAACTGGGTGGTGATGAAGGCGGCGCTGGTGCACGCGCACGCACTGGTGTTCAACGCCGAGCGCACCTGGGCAGCCGTCGCCGTCCTGTTCGCCGCGCTGGTCGCGCGCCGCGGACGCATGCTGCCGCACAGCTGGCGCGCCGTCTTCGTCACCGGCCTGTTCCAGACGACCGTCAACTTCGGCGCGACGATGCTGGCGGTCGCCA
>DATGDG010000151.1:0-5952 GCA_035311025.1 Casimicrobiaceae bacterium | reverse complement strand
CCTCGTCGGTCTTCTGGCAGCAGATCCCGACCGCCCCGCGCGCGATCTGTATGCGGGCGATCCCGGCGCACTTGTGCGACTTTGCATACGGCCGCAGTCGGATGCCCTGGGTCGCCTGCGCCATCGCATCGAGGTTGCGCTCGAACGGATCGAGGTCGACGACCAGCGCCGGCGTCTCGATCGCGTCGACGGAGTCGCCGACGCGCGCCGGAACGCGCTGCGCCATCAGTAGATGAAGATCCAGTACGCGAGCGCGGCGAGCAGCGTGTACTTGACCGCGCGGAACGCCGTGCGGTTGCGCCGTTTCAGTCGCGTCAGGAGGTCGCTGCCCTGTCCCAGCATCGCGTAGATCCGGTTGAGCGCCCCCACCGGTTCGGTCTCGGTGTTCTGGGTCGATGCCGCCCGGATCACGGTCCGGCTGATGAAACGGTTGAAAGCCTGCATCGCCCGCGTGCGGAGCGGACGCTCGACATCGCAGAACAGGATGATCCGGGTCTGGTCGGTCGCGTTCTCGGCCGAGTGGATGAAGGTCTCGTCGAACAGCAGATCCTCCCCGTCGCGCCACGCGTAAGCCTCGCCGTCGACCCATATCCTGCAGGCGTCGGAGTTGGGCGTGACGAGACCCAGGTGGTAGCGCAGCGACCCGGCGAACGGATCGCGGTGGCGATTGAGCTTGCCGCCGGGCGGCAGCAGCGCGAACATCGCCGCGTTGACCGAGGGCAGCGACTCGACCAGCGCCACGGTCTTCGGGCAGGCAGCCTGTGCCGACGGGAGCGGCGCGCCGTACCACTTGACGTAGAAGCGCTTCCAGCCGTTCTTGAAGAACGAGTTGAAACCGAGGTCGTTGTGTCCGGTCGCGGCGCGGATCCGGCCGTCGTCGAACAGCGAGAGCGCCTCGTCGCGCATCACCTGCCAGTTGGCGCGCAGCAGGTCGAGCTCGGGGAGCGCGCGCGGGTCGAGGATCGGCTTCGCCGGCACCGCGGAGAACAGGTACATCAGCGAGTTGTACGGCGCCATGATCGTCGAATGATCGGCGAGCTGCTTGGTCAGCTTGTGACGCACCCGGCCGCGGAAGTGGACGAACAGGGCCGACGCCACGAAGACGTACAGGACGATGAACTTGGGCGCGAGGAGGTTCGGGATCACGGGCGGCGTCGCGTGCTGCGTTCGCCAGCGGCCTCGCCGCCGGCTTGAAGCGTCGGATTCTACTCCGCCGCGTCCGGAAGACCGGGATCAGCGCCGTGCGTCGGCCGCCGCGAGCTGCTGGTAGACGAGGCGACCGATCGCGAGCAGCTGCGCGCGGTCGAGGTCGCCCGCCAGTGCGTACGCGACGCGGTCGTCGACCCAGTAGTAGACGCCGACGCCGTCCTCGACCGCATAGCGGAACGCGGTCTCGTCGCTGCCCGTCTGCCTGCGCGCCTGCAGGGTCAGCCTTTGCCGGGCCGGGTTCTCGTACATGAACATCGCCGTCGGCTTCTCGTTGCCGGCGACGAGCCGCCCGCCGACCAGCGCGTAGCCTGCGCTGTTGAGATCCGGCGCGCGCAGCGGCATGCCCAGCCGCTTCGACAGCCAGGCAACCAGCTGTTTCTCCTCCGGCGCCCAGACCTCGACCGGCCGCTTGGCGTCGGACGCATAGAGCGCGTGCGCGAAAGCCGCCTCGCGGGGAAAGCTCGTCGGCATGCCGGCGCGCTCGAGCGTGGCGTCGCGCGCGTACCAGCCGAGGCCGAGGCCGATCAGCAGCGTGGCCGCGGCGGCGAATGCCGGTGCGAAGGCGCGGGGAAACCGTCGCGGCGCGCCGCGCGCGGCGTCGATCAGCCGCTGCGGCAGCGGCTCGTCGAGCGGGGCCGCGAGCCCGTTGCGCAGCCAGGCGTTCTGGCGCTCGATTTCCGCGACCTTCGCGGCGAGCACGGGATCGCGCGCCATCGCCTCCTCGAACCCGGCAATGCGCCCGGGCGCGAGCTGCCCGTCGGCGTAGGCCCCGACGTCGGCGTCGGTGATCGTCGTGTCCATCGATCGATCCATCGTCATCCGCGGATCACGTCGACGGCGGCCTGGGCTGCGCCGCCATCCCCCGCCATCGCGCGACGCAGCCTGTCGCGCGCCCGGGACAGCCGGGACATCACGGTCCCCACCGGAATGCCCAGCACCGTCGCGATGTCCTCGTAGCGCATCTCCTCGACCGCAGCCAGCACCAGCACCTCGCGCTGATCGGGCGGGAGCCGGTCGAGCTCGCGCAGCACCTCGAGCAGCTCGACGCGGACGTGCTGTGTCGCGCGCACCGGCAGGTGCCAGGCGAGGGCGCTGTCGCCGTCGATCGACACGTTCCGCGCATCGCGTGCCGAGAGCCCGAGCTGGTTGACGAACACGTTGTGCATGATCGTGAACGTCCACGCGCGCAGGTCGCTTCCGACCACCCACAGCCGCCGCTTCTCCCAGGCCCGGGCAAGCGTCTCCTGCACCAGGTCGTCGGCGCGCGTCGCGTCGCCGGTCAGCGCGCGCGCATAGCGACGCAGCCGGGGAATCGCGGCGAGCAGGTCGGACTCGGGGAGCGGAGGACCGACGACCGTGCGCACATCACCCCACGTACGTTGCGGGGGATCCGCGACATGCGACTCCCCCGTCCCCGATCTTACGCGGCCGCCGAGCGCGGCGCCGGTCACCTCGCGACGTGCCAGGCCCCGTTCAGGAAGCCGTCCCCGGTCTTGTCGCCGGGCTTCTTGTCTTTCGACCACAGGTACAGCGGCTTGCCTTTCCATGCCCACTGCTTGGTGCCGTCGTCGCGGGTGATGACCGTCCAGTCGCCTTCCGGCTTGGCGTCGCCGGTCGCCAGCAGCGGAGGCCAGTTGGCGGCGCAGGGACCGTTGCAGGCGCTCTTGCCCCCGGCGTCCTTGTCGAACGTGTAGAGCGTCATGCCGGCGGCGTTGGTCAGCGTTCCGTCCGGGGCGTGCATGGCGGGCATTGCGTCGCCCATCGCGTAGGCCCCGGGAATGCCGATCGACAGGCAGGCGGCGAGGACGAAAGCGGCGACGGGTGTCGCGCGACGGCTGAAAACGGGCTTGGATTTCACGGAGGGTCCCCTCGAAGGTGGTGGCAACGACCGGGTGAACAGCATTTGCCGCCGGGTTATTCCACTACCTGCGGACGTCAGCGACCAGCGCTTCGGGCTCGCTGACAATGATCCGGTCCAGCGGGGTTTTGCGAGCCGCGACTCTACGGCAACTCGGCCGACGGCATTCGCGCGAGGATGATCCCGATCTTGCGGTTGAGGCCCGGTGCGCCCTGGTGGTACTCGTAGAACCGCGGGTTGGGCGCCATCGCGGCGAGCCGCGCGGCCTGCGCCGCGTCGAGGTGCGACGCCGGGATGCCGAAATAGTGGTGCGCCGCCGCCTCGGCGCCGAAGATGCCGTTGCCCCACTCGATCACGTTCAGGTAGAGCTCGAAGATCCGGCGCTTGTCGAGGATCGATTCGAGCATCACCGTGATGACCGCCTCCTCGCCCTTGCGCAGCCACGTCCTCGAACCGGACAGGAACAGGTTCTTCGCGAGCTGCTGCGAGATCGTCGATCCGCCGGCGACGATGCGCCCGCGCCGCTCGTTCTTCTCCAGCGCGAGCGCGATGCCGTCCCAGTCGAAGCCCTCGTGCTCGATGAACCTGGCATCCTCGGCCGCGATCATCGCGCGCTTGAGCGGCGTCGCGATGCGTGCATAGGGAACGAAGCGATACTGCAGGCTCGCCCGCGGATTCTTCTCGCGCATGACGGCAAGCCTCTCGGCCATGAATGCCGTCTCGCGCGGCGGGTGGTCGCGCCACCACCAGATCATCGACGCGAAATACGCGTGCACGGCAACGAGCGCCGCGAGCGCGAACCACAGGAGGCGGACGGCGAGCCGCCGCAGGCGCGTCACGGCCTACTCGCCGTGCAGCTCATCGCCCCGGGCGAAAGTCCACGTGCGCGTGATGTACAGGATGTCGGTGTCCCGACGGATGTTCTCCGGGAACGGTGCGTACGGCGCCGCCATCTCGACGATCCTGACGGCGGCGGCGTCGAGGATGCGCTGCCCGGACGACCGATCGACGTTGACGCTGTCGAGACTGCCGTCGGAACGTATCGCGACCGTCAGCACCAGGCTGCCGTAGAGCTTCCGGTCGCGCGCCGCCTCCGGGTAGTTGAGGTTCCCGATGCGCTCGACTTTCATTCGCCAGTCCTCGACGTAGCGCGCGAAGCGGTATTCGAGCGCCTGCGAACCGATGTACTTGCGGCGCGGGATCTTCTGGTACGCGTCCATGTCCTTCGCGATCTGCGCCTCGAGGCGCATCGCCTCGAGCGTCTTCTGCATCAGCTCGTTCGCGGTCGGCGACGGCGTGGGCGCGACGGCGTCGACCGGCTTGGGCTCGGGCGCCGGCAGCGACACGTCTGACGCCTTCTGCGTCAGCATTTCCTTGGTCGTGTTCTCGGGCGCGGGCGCGGGTGCCGACGCAACCGCGACCTTGTGCTGCGGCTGCTCGCGCGGCAGCACCGGCAGCGGCGACTTGGCGCGCCGCTTCTGGTCGGTGTTGCCGCCGCCGTCGAGGTTCGCCTGCGCGAGGATGTCGGCCTTGGCCGGTCGCGACTGCGACTTGGCGTTGACCAGCGCAACCTCGAGGGCGGGCCCCTTGTCCTTGAAGCGGTTCAAATCGAACGGGCTGAAATGGACGGCGAGTGCGATCGCGTGGGCGGCGACCGACGCCGCGAGCGCGATCGCCGCGACCCTGCCGTGCCGGGGCGCGACCAGCGACTCCGGGGGGATTCGTGCCGGAGGCAACGCGCCCGCATAGGCGAGCTGCCCCTTCCGGCCGGCGGCGGGTGCGGCGGCAGCAGCAGGCGTCACGGCCGCGAGCGGTGCTGCGGCGGGCGGACTGGAGCGAGCGACGCGACGGGGCAAGATGGTCAGGGCGGTCTGAGCGCAGGATCGGCGCATCATTGTAGCCTGCTCATGCCGCCGTCATAGCCCCTTTCACGATCCGCCGATCAGGTGGCGGACCCCGCATAGCGGCACTCGAAGCCCGGTTGCAGCAGGTCGATGCGCAGGATCGCCACGCGCACCCGCGCCTCCGGCGGGGTCTCCGGCATGTCGGGAAGCCTGACGAGAAGCGGCAGGCGATCGAAGCGGACCAGGGTGTCGCGCACGACGGTGGCCGTGCACTCGGCGAGGCCCTCCTGCAGCAGCCAGCGCAGGCACCAGTAGTGTTCCATCCGGTCCTGCATCTCCGCGTACTGCGAATACGTCGCCTCGAAGTCGGCAAGCGCAGCATGGAGCTCGGCGTCGTTTTCGGCGTAAGGAAGCCGGCCGCGCTGCACGACCGCGACGATCTGCCGCTGGTTGAGGAGGTCGCTGTAGCGCCGCAGCGGCGAGCTGGCCCACAGGTAATGCGAAAGGCCCAGCCCCTGATGCTCGCCGGGACGGGTGCTCATCTTCACCTTGCCGCCTGCCTGGACGCGATACATCCCGGGCGCGCCGGCATCCGCGAGGCACCGGCCCCAGGCGTGGTTGACGTGGATCATCAGTTCGGCGACCAGGCGGTCGAGCGGGCTGCCTCGCGTGCGGGGGACGATGGCCACGCGTCCCGCCTCGCCTGCCGACGCGCCGTTCCAGTCGACATCGAAGCTGTAGTCGATCCGCACGGGATCGGTCTTGCCGCGCGCTTCGTACAGCCGCGTCGCGAACTGCCACAGCGCGCGGAGCTCGGCCGTCCAGCGCGGCTCCCCCACCGCATGCGCATCGCTCGCGAAAGCCTCGGTGAGCGCATCGAGCCGCAGGTTCGCCGCGATCGGCACGCGCTCGAGCACCGTGCGCTGCGCGATCGTCGCGCCGTCGGGCGCCGCCTCGACGTACAGCGACAGCGCCGGAGGGGTCGTACCCTCGGCGAGGGTGAACGCCGCCACTGCCGCGTCGGGCAGCATCGTCAGCTTG
>DATGDG010000150.1:0-8263 GCA_035311025.1 Casimicrobiaceae bacterium | reverse complement strand
GGCGGTGGCGGCGATCAGGCGCGCCGGCTCCACCGACACGCCGAAGCTGCTGACGGCGATGCAGAACCTCAAGGTCGCCACGCCGTTCGGCGAGATCCGCTTCCGCGCCCTCGACCATCAGTCGACGATGGGCGCGTTCGTCGGTCGCATCGGCCTCGCTGACGGCAAAGGCGTGATGGTCGATTTCCGCTACGCCGACGGCATGGACTACCTGCCACCCGACGACGTCGTGCGGAAGCTGCGCCCGGCCGGCCGCTAGGCGCGGCACCGGGAAAGCTGCCACCGGCCGCCACGTGTCGCTCGCGTCGTTCGCGGTCCAGCTGCTCAACGGGCTCGCATCGGCGTCCTCGCTGTTCCTGATCGCCGCGGGCCTGACGCTGATCTTCGGCGTCACGCGCGTCGTCAATTTCGCGCACGGCTCGTTCTACATGCTGGGTGCATACGTCGCATGGTCGGCGGGCCGCGCGCTGGCGCCGCTGCTGCCCGGCACGGCAGCCGGATTCTGGATGGCGGCGATCATGGCGGCACTGGCCGTCGCGTTCATGGGCGCGCTGATCGAGATGCTGCTGTTGAAGCGCCTGTATGCGGCACCCGAGCTTCTGCAGCTCACGGCGACCTTCGGGATCGTGCTGATCGTCCGCGACCTGGCGCTCGCGGTCTGGGGTCCCGAGGACCGTCTGGGTCCGCGCGTCCCGGGGCTCGACGGGGCGGTGTCGATCCTCGGCCGCGCCGTCCCGCAATACGACCTGCTGCTGATCGGGGTCGGACCCATCGTCCTGATCGCCCTGACATGGCTGCTGCGCCGAACCCGGTTCGGCATCGTCGTGCGCGCCGCCGCCGAGAATCGCGAGTTGACGGCTGCGTTGGGCATCGACCAGGCGAGGCTCTACACCGCGGTGTTCGCACTGGGATCGTTCCTCGCCGGCCTCGCCGGGGCGCTGACGCTGCCGCGGGTCGGCGCCAATCTCGGCATGGACCTCGCAGTCATCGCCGACGCCTTCGTGGTCACCGTGCTGGGCGGGCTCGGATCGATCCCGGGCGCATTCGCCGCCGCGCTGCTGATCGGGATCGTCAAGGCGCTGTGCATCGCGGCGGGAACGGTCGACGTCGCGGGAACGACGATCGCCATGCCCAAGCTGACCCTGGTCATCGAGTTCATCGTCATGGCGCTGGTGCTGATGGTCCGGCCGACCGGTCTTTTCGGCGCGGCGCCCGCGCTCCACTCGACGCCACTCGCAGCCATCGAGCGCGCGCTCGTCGCGCGTCCCGCAAGGCCGCAGGCGATCGTCGCAGGCGTGCTGGTCGTCGCCGGGTTGCTGCTGCCATTGGCGAGCGACACCTATACGCTGGTGCTGGCGACCGACATCCTGGTCGCTGCGCTGTTCGCGGGCAGCCTGCAGTTGCTGACCGGCCGCGGCGGCATGACTTCGTTCGGTCATGCCGCCTGGTTCGGCATTGGCGCCTATGCTGCCGCGATCGCCGCGACCCACGGCTACCCGTTCGTCGCGGGTCTCGTTGCTGCGCCCGCCACGGCAGCGCTGGCGGCACTGGCATTCGGCGTCGCCTGCGCGCGCCTGTCCGGGATCTACTTCGCGATGTTGACCCTCGCGTTCGCCCAGATTGCGTGGTCGGTCGCGCTGGACTGGGACAGCGTCACCGGGGGCTCGAACGGCATCACCGGCGTCTGGCCCCCTTCCGGCGTCGCCGATCCGCTGCACTATTACCTGCTGGTGCTCGCGATCGTCGCACCGGCGCTCGTCGCGCTGGTGGTCATCGCCTTCACGCCTTTCGGCTATGCGCTGCGCGCGGGCCGCGATTCGTCGCAGCGCGCGGCTGCGCTGGGCATCGACGTCGGGCGCAGGCGCGTGAAAGGCCTGTGCATTTCGGGCGCGTTCGCGGGCCTGGCGGGAGGCCTCTACGCCTACTCGAAGGGCGGAATCGGTCCCGATGCGCTGGCCATTCCGCGCTCGGTCGACGCGCTGGTGATGATGCTGATCGGCGGGCAGGCCGCATCGTTCGGCCCGCTCGCGGGTTCGACCGCGCTGACCCTGCTGCAGGACACGCTTTCGCGCACGACCGAGTACTGGCGCGCAGGCGTGGGTGCCGCGATCCTGGCGCTGGTCCTGCTCGCGCCGGGCGGCATCGGCGGCATTCTCGCGACCTGGTCGCGCAGATCGACGAAGACGCCATGAGCGACCCGATGCTGACGGTCCGCGGCATTCGCAAGGCATTCGCCGGCGTCGCCGCGCTGCGCGACCTGAGCTTCGCCGTCGACCGCGGCGAGGTGCTGTCGCTGATCGGCCCCAATGGTGCCGGCAAGACGACTTGCTTCAACGTGATCCATGGACAACTCGCGCCCGATGCGGGCGAAGTCAGGTTCGAGGGCCGGTCGATCGCGGGATTGCCGACCCACGCGATCGCGCAGCGCGGCATCGGGCGGACATTCCAGGTCGCGGCGACCTTCGCGTCGATGACGGTCCGCGAAGGGGTCGTGCTCGCGCTCGCCGCGCGCGATCGCCGCGATGCCCGCGTCGTCACCGGCCTCATGCCGGCGGCCTCCGCCGAAGCCGATGCGCTGCTCGCCCGCGTGGGCATCACCGATCTCGCCGACACGCACTGCGCCGCGCTGGCCTACGGCGACGCCAAGCGCGTCGAACTGGCGATGGCGCTGGCCGGCAACCCGCGCCTGCTGCTGATGGACGAACCCACGGCAGGGATGGCGCCGCAGTCCCGGCGCGAACTGATGCAGCTTGCGACAGGCCTGGTGCGAAGGGGCGAAGTCGCGATGGTCTTCACCGAGCACGACATGGACATCGTGTTCGAATTCGCCGACCGCATCATCGTGCTCGACCACGGACGGGCGATCGCGCAGGGCCCTCCCGCCGCAATCCGGGCAGACCCACGGGTGCGGGCAGTCTACCTGGGCGAGGACCGCTGGGGGTGACGGGTGGCCACGATTCATTCGTGCCGGCCGGCCATGTGCTGCGGGCCGCGGATCGATCGCCAGCGCGCGCTATGCGCGGCCGGATGCAGGGGCGCCTTCCCGCTTCCCCAGGTCGTGCATGGGCACGTCGAAGGTCTCGCGCGCCGTCAGTGCGGCGATCGACGCGACGATGCAGGCTCCCAGCGTCAGCCAGGCGACTGAGCGCCAGCCGTCGGGGCCCGGCTGCTGCAGCTCGGCCGCGATCGCCGGCGCGAAGCCGGTGATCGCAAAGCCGATCTGGGTCCCGATCGCCATGCCCGACAGACGCACGCGCGTGTCGAACATCTCGCCGTAGAAGGAAGGCCACACGCCGTTGGACGCGCTGTAGAACACGCCCGACATCAGGATGCCCCAGGTGAAGATCATCGGCACGTCGGCATGGCCGACCGCCGACAGGAACGGGAACATCAGGACCCCTGGAACGAGCGTGCCGAGGATGAACACCGGCCTGCGCCCGTAGCGGTCGGCGACCAGCGCCCACAGCGGAATCGCCGCCAGCGCGACGACATTGGTGAGGATCGCGACCCACAGCATCGCGCTGCGCGCGACATGAACCGTGTTCACCGCATAGGACAGCACGTAGACGCCGAAAATCGTGCTGACGCCGGACACGAGTGCGCACAGGATCACGCGCAGGATGTCGGGCAGGTAATCCCGAAGCAGGATCGCGAGCGGCATCTTCGCGACGGCATGTTGCTCCTGCTCTTCCTTGAAGGCGGGCGTCTCCTCGAGCGAGCGCCGGATCCAGTAGCCGATCGCGACGACGACGGCACTCAGCCAGAACGGGACGCGCCAGCCCCACGAGAGCAGCTGGGGCTCGGGAAGCGCGGCGATCGGCAGGTACACGCCGGTGGCGATGATCAGCCCCGCCTGCGTGCCCGACAGCGTGAAGCTGGTGTAGAACGCGCGCCTCCCGGCCGGCGCATGCTCGAGCGTCATCGAATTCGCCCCCGCCTGCTCACCCGACGCCGAGAAGCCCTGGCACAGGCGCAGGGCCACCAGCAGGATCGGCGCCAGGACGCCCGCCTGGCCGTAGGTCGGGAGACAGCCGACGAGGAACGTCGATGTCCCCATCAGGATCAGCGTGAAGACGAGGACCTTCTTGCGCCCGAACCGGTCGCCGATGTGTCCCATGAAGAAGGCCCCGACCGGCCGCGCGACGTAGCCGACGCCGAAGGTCGCGAGGGCGAGCAGCGTTCCCGTCGCCGGACTGCTGGCCGGGAAGAACACCTTGTTGAAGACCAGCGCCGCTGCCGTGCCGTAGATGAAGAAGTCGTAGTACTCGAGTGCGCTGCCGATCCAGCTCGCAAGTGCCGCCTTCTTCGGCGTCTTCACCCCGGTCGGCTCATGCGTGCCTGCCGCCTCGTACAGTTGCTCCGACATGTGCTCCTCCTCGATCTGGATGAAGCGGCACGCCACGGAGCATCGGCCGGGGGGACCGCCCCGACCGCCGCAGCGCCTACTGGTAGCGGATCCTCGAAACGGCGCGCAGGTTCTCCGGCGTCGTGGTCGGGAAACCGAAGAACTCGAGGTAGGCCGGAATCATCTCGAACAGCATGTCGGTGCCGACCTGCACCGGGCAACCCTTGTCCATCGCCGCGCGCAGCAGCGGCGTGTATTCCTCTTTCATCACGACCTCCCCGACGAAGGTCCCGGCGGCGATCCGCGAAACGTCCACCGGCAGCGGATCGCCGTCGTTCATGCCGAGCGGCGTCGCGTTGACGACGACGTCGCAGCCGGCGGGGTCGTTCGATTCCGGGTCGACCGCGAGCTTCGGATAATGTTCGCGCAGCCGCGCGCCCAGCGCGTTCGCAGCCGCAGGGTTCGCATCGAACAGCCTGATCGACGCGACCCCGGCTGCGGCGAGCGAGGCCGCGATCGCGGATCCGACGCCGCCCGCGCCGACGACCAGCACCGCGGCGCCTTCGAGTCGCGCGCCCTTGCGCTGCGCGCCGCGAACGAAGCCCGCGCCGTCGAACATGTCGCCCAGCAGCGTGCCGTCCGGGCGCTTGACGATCGCGTTGCACGATCCGGCGACCTTCACCGTCGGCGTCACCTCGTCGAGCAGCGCGACGGTGGACACCTTGTGCGGCATGGTGATCAGCGCGCCGCGAATATTGGTCATCCTGAACAGCCCGCGCAGGAACCCCGCGTAGTCCTCGCCTTTCACCCCCATCGGCACCACGACCGCATCGATCCCGGCCTGCTCGAAATAAGGGTTGTAGATCATCGGTGCCTTGAACGCATCGGTCGGATAGCCGATGTGCGCGATCAATGTGGTCTTTCCGGAAATCATCTTGACGCTCCGAACGGGATGGGTCGAGTATACGCAACAGGACGCTGGCGCCGCGCGCCCGGCGGGGTCGAGACGCCCGGGCCGTGATGCCCGAACCCCGCCTTTCGAACCCATGCCGATCCCGCCCCGCTTCGACTACGAGCCGCTGACGCCGACGGCATTCCTGCAGCGCGCGGCACGGGTGTTCCCCGACCGGACTGGCGTCATCGACGGTGAACGAAGGTTCACCTGGAGCGAGTTCCTCGACCGGTGCATGCGGCTCGCCGGTGCCTTGCGGGCCGCGGGAGTCGCCCCCGGCGATCGCGTCGCGGTCCTCGCGCCGAACTCCCACCTGCTGCTCGCCGCCCACTACGCGGTTCCCTTCGCGGGCGCGGTGCTGGTTGCACTCAACACGCGGATCACGTCCGCCGACATCGCCTGGATCCTCGATCACGCAGGTGCGTCGTTGCTAATCTGCGACGACAGCCTCGCCGGCGTTGCCCGGGAAGCGATCGGGCAGGCGACGACGCGGCCGCGGCTCTGGCATGCAGGCGGCGCCGCCGACCCGGTCGAAAGGGCGATCGCGCAGGCAGCGCCGTACCTGCAGGCGGTCGAGGACGAGCGCTCGCTGCTCGCGATCGACTACACGAGCGGCACGACGGGCCGCCCCAAGGGTGTCATGTATCACCACCGCGGCGCATATCTGCAGGCCCTGGCGATGGCCATGCACATGCGCCTCGACGGCGACTCGGTCTACCTGTGGACGCTGCCGATGTTCCACTGCAACGGCTGGTGCTTCCCCTGGGCGGTGACCGCGATGGGCAGCCGCCACGTGTGCCTGCCGAGGGTCGACGCCGCGGCGATCTGGCGGCATCTGCGCGTATCGGGGGTCACGCATTTCTGTGCCGCACCGACCCTGCTCACGATGGCGGTATGGGACCCCGACGCGCGCAACCTCGATCGCGCGGTGCGCATCGCGACCGGAGGCGCGCCGCCGACGCCGGCGCTGCTGCAGCGCCTCGCGGCGCTCGGCATGGACATCACCCACCTGTACGGCCTGACCGAGACCTACGGCCCGTCGGTGATCTGCGAATGGCGCGGCGAATGGAACTCGCTTGGCGCGGCGGAGCAGGCGCGGCTCAAGGCGCGGCAGGGCGTGTGCAATGTCATCGGCGAGGCGCTGCGCGTCGTCGACGCCGTTGGCAATGACGTCCCGGCAGACGGGGCGACGATGGGCGAAATCGCGATCCGCGGCAACAACGTGATGCTGGGGTACTACCGCGACGACGAAGCGACGCGCAAGGCCTGCCCCGACGGCTGGTTCAGGACCGGCGACCTCGGGGTCATGCACGCCGACGGCTATGTCGAATTGCGCGACCGCGCCAAGGACATCATCATCTCCGGCGGCGAGAACATCGCGTCGGTCGAAATCGAGCAGGCGATCACCAGCCACCCGGCGGTGCTCGAGGTCGCGGTCGTCGCGGGTCCCGACGAGAAATGGGGTGAGATTCCGGTCGCCTTCGTCACCCTCAAGGGCGGCGCCGAGGCGACCGAACGCGAGCTGATCGACCACGTCCGCGACCGGCTCGCCCACTTCAAGGCACCGCGACGCGTGATCTTCGGGCCGCTGCCCAAGACCTCGACCGGCAAGATCCAGAAGAAGACGCTGCGCGAACAGCTTCGCTGACCATGGACTTCGACATCCCTCCCGAACTGGTCGACCTGCAGCTGCGCATCCGCAGCTTCATCGCCGACGAGGTGATCCCCCTCGAAGCGGATCCGCGCCGGAACGCCCACGGTCCGAGCGACGAGCTGCGCCTCGACCTGGTCGGTCGGGCGCGCCGCGCGGGTCTCCTTTCGCCGCAGGTCGCGCGCGAATACGGCGGACTCGCGCTGTCCCATTTCGGCCGGGCGATCGCGTTCGAGGAGGCCGGCTATTCGCTGCTCGGGCCGCTCGCCCTCAACGTCGCCGCGCCCGACGAAGGCAACATGCACTTGCTCGAGGCGATTGCCGGCCCCGAGCACCGGGAGCGCTGGCTGCGACCGCTTGCCGCGGCCGAGATCCGCTCGTGCTTCTGCATGACCGAACCCGAGCCGGGCGCCGGTTCCGACCCGTCGCTGCTCGCGACCAGCGCGACCCGCGACGGCGATCACTACGTGATCAACGGCCGCAAGTGGTTCATCACCGGCGCCGAGGGGGCGTCGTTCGCGATCATCATGGCGCGGGCGGGCGACGCGGGCGCGACGATGTTCCTGTCCGACATGAATGCCCCGGGCATCGCCGTCGAGCGCTCGATGTGGAGCCTCGACACCTGTTTTCCCGGAGGGCATGGCGTCGTCCGTTTCGACGACCTGCGCGTTCCCGCCGCAGACATCCTGGGGGAGTTGGGCCAGGGCTTCAGGTACGCGCAGGTCAGGCTGTCCCCGGCAAGGCTCACCCACTGCATGCGCTGGCTGGGTGCCGCACGACGCGCCCACGATGTCGCCGTCGCCTACGCCCGGCGCCGCCAGGCGTTCGGCAAGGCGATCGGCGAGCACGAAGGCGTGGGTTTCATGCTGGCCGACAACGAGATCGACATGCACGTCGCGCGGCTGGCGATCTGGCATTGCGCCTGGACCCTCGACCGTGGCGGGCTCGCGCTGCACGCGTCGAGCCGCGCCAAGGTCATCGTCTCGGAAGCCGTCGGGCGGGTTGCCGATCGTTGCGTGCAGATTCTCGGCGGGCAGGGCGTCACCGGGGAAACGGTCGTCGCACGGATCTTCGCCGACCTGCGCGCCTTCAGGATCTACGACGGCCCCTCCGAAGTGCATCGCTGGAGCATCGCGAAGCGCATCCTCAGGGGCGCGCGCGGCCATGGCGGCCCCGCGCCGACCCCGCGCTCGCCCTCAGCCCCTGCGTCCTAGATGCCCGGGACGGATACGCCCGAGACGCGTGCGATCGCAGCCTGGCTCGCCCGCGAGATGCGCGCGACCGGCGTCACGATCGGCGGCTACCAGCGGCTTTC
>DATGDG010000149.1:0-12674 GCA_035311025.1 Casimicrobiaceae bacterium | reverse complement strand
CTTCCACCACGCGAGATCGTGAATCTCCGCGCCGTCGGTGAGCTCCGCGCTGGCCGCGCGGCAGACGGCGTCCCAGATCGCCTCGCGGGAGTGCGCGCGGTCGAGGTCGAGCGAGAAGTCGCCGTGCGCGTTGGCAAGCGGGACACCCCCTGCGCCCTTGTTGATCGACGCGTTGTAGCGCGCGATGAGGCCCGTGCGCCTGGCGAGCTCGGTGGCGATGTCGGTGAAATCGCGCGCATCGCCCTGCGTCGCGACCGCGGGCTGGCGCAGCGCGAAACCCTGCCGGTCCCAGAACTGCTCGACGTACTTGGAGCCGCCGATGCGGATCAGCTGCAGGCTCTCGAGATCCGTCGCATCCGGCAGCAGCAGGTCCGCGTAGTGGTTGGTCTCGTCGCGGGTGTAGGCGAAAGCGACGACGAACGGAAACCGCGCCATCTTCTCCCCGATCGCCGCCGTGTCCCAGAACGAGATCGCCGGGTTGGTCCGGTAGACGAACCAGACGTCCGGCGGATCGACCCGCGGCAGGCCCTTGGGCGTGTCGTCGAGAAACATCCAGGAGAAGTGCGTGGGCCCGAGGGCCTGGCTCCACGGCCCGTTGCCTGCCAGCGGGACCATCGTGCGGTAGGCATTGCGGATGTTCGGCTGGGCCGACCAGTGCGCCTTGTCGGTCGGATTCATCGGATAGCTCATGAATCCGTCCGGCCCGGGGGTCGCGCTTTCCAGCCGCTCCGACAGCGGTCGATTGAGCCTGACCGTCGTCCCCAGCGTCCCTCCGGGAACCTCGAGCCCGCCGACCAGGGCGGCGAGCATCGTCCGCGCCCAGCAGCACTCGTAGCCGCCCCAGCCGTTGTTGACGGTCTTGCCGAGGCTCACCGCCACCGGCCGGTACGGCAGCGTCAGCCCGTCGATGTCGATCGTCGCACCGACACGGGCGTGCTCGACGAACTCGCGGGCGATCCGGCGCATCGTCGCCGCGGGAACGTCGCAGATCGCCGCCGCCCACTCCGGCGTGCACGAGGCGAGGTGCGCGACCATCCGGGAGAACGCCGTCTCGCCGATGACGCGGCCGTCGGACAGCACGTCGCCGTCGGCACCGATCTCGATCGCATCGACGCCGTAGCGGCCTTCGAGCGCTTCGGCGAGCCCCGGCGCGTCGTGGGCAACCGCACGAGCCTCGAGCGCGTGCCAGACCAGCGGCTTGCGCGTCACGCGATCACGCAGGTAATAGCCGTTCGGGCCGACCAGGTAGGGCGAGGCCGTTCGCCGTGCGAGGAACGCGAGGTCGAGGCGCTCGCGCGGCAGTTCGTGCAGCAGCACGTGCATCAGCGCGAACAGGAACGCCGCGTCGGTCTTGGGCTTGATCGGCACCCACTCGGCCGAACACGCGCCGGTGACCGACAGGTGCGGCTCGACCTGGACGCGCTTCATGCCGCGCGCGCGCGCCTCGGCGTGGCGCCAGACGCCGACGACACCGCCCGAAGCCTCGACGTTGGCGCCGCAGGAAATCAGGTAATCGGTGAGCGGCGTATCGGGCGAGACGGTGAAAGCACGGTGCCAAAGCTCGCCGTAGAGGTGCTCGGAGTGGTAGCACTTGACGCCCTGCCCGGAGCCGAAACCCATGTCGACCGGACCCCACGCGGACAGGAACGCCGGGAAGGTCCCCATGTACGACTGCGGTGTCCCGCCGCCTCCGAAGCTTGCCGCGACACGCGGATAGCCCGATGCGTCGGTGAGTCCTTCGGCGCGCACGGCATTGAGCCGCGAGGCGATCAGCTCGAAGGCCTCGTCCCACGAGATCGGCACGAATCCCGGGTCCTGGTCGCGACCCTTGGCGGGATTGGTCCGCTTCATCGGCGATCGAACGCGATGCGGGTTGTAAGTCTTCTGCACCAACCCGTAGGCCTTCACGCAGACCTTGCCGCCGCCCGGGTGCACGCCAGCCGCGCAGAAGTTGGGCTCGACCTCGGTGGCGATGCCGTCGACGACCTTGACCGTCAGCAGGTCCGGCCCCGCGACGCACTGGTAGCAGTATGTCGGGACGCGCCGCACGCCGCCGATCGCTGCGTTCACGGGGCTACCTTCGTGCGCGCACTCCGGTATTCGCCCTCGAGGCTGCTCGTCGGGCTCATGCCGGATCCGCCTTCGCGGCCTGCGCCGCCTTGGCGGCCTTGGCGGCGAGCCTCACCTCGGTCGCCGCGACGTCGACGACGAAGCGCCGGTGCAGGCCGCGGCAGATCGTGTCGACGCTGTCGCGGCCCTCGATCGAGAACGTGACCGCGCGTCCCTTGACCTCGGTCACGGTCACGGTCAGGTCGACCGGCATGCCGAGCAGCGTCGCCGCGAGATGGTCGAGCTCGATATGCGTGCCGACCGAATCCTCGCCCGGATCGAGATGCGCGAGCAGCAGGTCCCGGCACGCGAGCTCGATGTCGCGCACCAGCATCGGCGTGGCGTAGACCCGCGCCTTCTCGCCCATGAAATCGATCGTCCGCTCGCGGTCGACGATCCGCCTGGAGGTCGCGGTGAGTCCGGCTGCAAGCGAGGCCTTCATGGTTCGCCTCCGCAGCGAAGTGGAATGCGAAGAGCCGTGAACGCGCGCCCCGCCGCTCCCGCCTCGCCGTCGTCGCGAGGGGGTGCCGCAGCTCCGAGCCCTAGAACATCCATGGCCGTCTCCTTCTGCGTCATGCGATGATCCTGCGGTATGCGTGACGGAATGCTTCCCGACGCGGCCCCGGTCCCCGACGCACTCTCGCGGTGCTCCGCCGGGGCGCCACCTCCGGAATTGACTGCAATCCGTCTAGTGCGGCATATTCTGGTACCCGAATGCGGGTATTTGACTTGATCTGCATCATCCTTTCGGACCTAACATGACCGCGACACTGCCCACGATCTCCGGACGCGCGCGCAAGGCGCCGCGCCCGAGAGCGGCGGCCGCTTCCCCGCGCGCCGTCGACGTGCGGCCGGCGCGCAGGCGCGATCTCGACCAGGTGATCGCGATCGACGCGACGGTCACCGGCCTCGAGAAGCGCGCGTACTGGCGAAGCGTGTTCCGGCGCTATGCCGATGCCACACAGACGGGGCGCCGCTTCCTGGTGGCGGAGCGCGACGGGCAGGTCGTCGGCTTCGTCATCGGCGAGGTGCGGGACTGGGAGTTCGGCTCGCCGCCCTGCGGCTGGGTGTTTGCGATCGACGTGCGTCCCGACGTGCGCCTGGCCGGCATCGGCAGCCAGCTGCTGGCCGCGGTCTGCGCGAGCTTCCGGCGCGCCGGGGTGCGCGAGCTGCGCACGATGCTGTCGCGCGACAACACGCTGATCCTGTCGTTCTTCCGCAGCCAGGGCATGACGGCCGGACCGTTCATCCCCCTCGAGATGCGGCTCGACGCATGAGGCCGCGCCGGCGACGCGTCCGGAGCGCCGATTGCAGCGTTGCCTCCGCACACCGGGCGTCCCTGCGATGAGACTGCAGAAGAACACCCTGCTCGCGCTCTACAGCGTGATCGAGTTCGCCGCCGATCCGGCGCGCCACGTGTCGTCGGTCGAGATCGCGGCCAAGTACGGCGTCTCGGCGCATCACCTCGCCAAGGTCCTGTCGGAGCTCGCGCGTGCGGGCATCGTGCAGTCGATCCGCGGCGTCGGAGGCGGCTATCGCTTTGCCGGCAACGCACGCCGGCTCACCCTGCTGGACGTGATCCGGCTGTTCGAGGACCTCGACGCCTCGCCCGCCGCAAGGCGCGAGCCCGGCGAGTCCACGCCGGTGGGCCGCGCGCTGCGCGCCGTTCAGTCGGAGGTCGACGAAATCGCCAAGGCGACGTTCGGGTCGATCACGCTGGCGACGATGCTGCGGCAGGTCGACCGGCAGCAGCAGCGACCGGCGCAGCGACGGCGCAGCCCGGCCCGCTGAGCGCGGCGGTCACGCCCGAGCGCAGGTCGGCATCGGCCCGCTCCGGATCGGCGACGCATCGTTGCCGATACTCGGCCAGGATGCGGTCGAAGGCTGCGCGGCCGCGGGCATGGGTGTCGCCGTAGCCGCGGACGAGCCGCGGCAGCCGCGCGAGATCGATCGCCGCGGCGCGCCGGGCCTCGCTGCCGGACGACAGCGCCTGATGCAACGCGGCAAGCCAGTCGTCGATCGCCTGCTGCTCGCGCGCAAAGCGCAGCGAATGCGGCCGCAGCGGGCGCAGCGCCGCGGCAATGCGCAGCGCGAGGACGCCGGTGATCGACGTGCTCTGCAGCCTCAGCCGGCGGGGCGGCCGGATTCGCCGCGCGCCCGCTCCGGCCGAGCCCGCAGGGCTGCCCGCTGCGATGGCCCGGCGTTCCAGCCACGCTCCGACGCGACGAGGCAGGATCGCCGCCAGCTCCTGCGCGCTGGGCGCGAAGAAATCGTAGACGCGGACGATCGCCTCGTCCGCAGCGTCGACGTCGCCGCGGATCGCGGCGAAGCGCGAGGCCCGCGACTTCAGCGCCGCGACTCGGATCAGGTCGTCGTAGCGCATCCACAGGGCGAGATGGCGCGCCGCTTCGCGCGCGACGCCGCCCTGCGCGCCGTCGGCGCGCGCGGCAGCCTCCAGCGCCGCCACCCGCTCGACGCGATCGAGGTAGCGTGCCGCATAGCGTGCGTCCTGGTATTCGACCAGTGCCAGGCTGCCGGCCTGCGCGATCCCGCGAACCCGTTCGGGCAACTTGGAGATCCGCTGCGCGAGCGCAGCGGGCAGCGGCGGGAGGGACCGTCCGCCGGCAACGACCTCGGCCCGGGCCGCCGGGACCGCCGACCCGGTCGCCGCAGGCTCGCCGTCGCGCCTGCCGCCGGCGATGCCGGCACCCCCACTGCCCGCCGAGGAGCTTTGCGCCACCATCAACGCCGCGTCGAATCCGGCGAGGCTCGCATCGATTCCCTTGCCCGAGGCGCGAATCGCGTCTTCGCAGGCGGCGCGCCCGATCGGCAGCGCCCCGCTGCCCACCAGCGCGCCGAAGAGGACGGCGCCGATCGCGCTGCCGTGCCTTGCGCGCAGGGCTTCGAGGTCGAGCAGCACCGCGCGGCGCGACAATGCGATCGCCGCGTCGATGATCGCCGTGCTGTCGAAGCACGCCTGCTCGCCCCCCATCTTCTCGAGCGTGGTCAGGACCCGATGGGTCGAGGCCACGATCGTCGTCCGCGAAGGGCTGCTCATCCCCCGTTCCAGCATCCGGGCGGCTTCCAGCAGCTCGGCGCAGACCAGCACGTCGACGCGGCCCGGCACCGGAGCGAGTCCCATCACGCACGCCGGCGGGTTCGCCGGAATGCGGGCGGCGGCCGCTGCCGCAGGCTCGAGGACTGCCGATGTCGCTGCCGGCGGCGCTGCGATCTCGACGTAATAGGTGGTCGCACCCGTGCGCTGCGAGACTCCCGGCGTCGAGGTCGCCTGCGCAATCCAGCCGTCGGTCCGCGCGGCCCGCACGATCCAGTCGGCGAGCACCCCGCCGCCCTGCCCTCCCAGCGCGGCGATCAACAGTGTCAGGGGCTCAGTTCGATTCATCGTGTTCACGCCAGCAGGCCTCGCATCGCCCATCCGCGGACCTTCGCGAGAAATCGTTCCCATGCCGTCGGCGCCGTGACGACCTCGACGCGGTGGAAGGAAGGACACAGCGCGGCGGTCTGCGCGAGTTCGCCGCACAGCCCGCAGCCGACGCACGTTTGGTCGATCGTGGTCACCAGACCCGCGCGCAGCGGGTCCCGTGGCGCCTTGAGCGTCAGCGACGGGCATCCGGACAGCCGGATGCACGCGCGATCCCCGGTGCAGACGTCCTCGTCGATGCCGTAGCGCACCCGCACGACGCGTTCTCCGGACGCCTGCGCTCGCGCAGTCGACGCGCGCAGCCGGCGCTGTCGCTCGAGCTGGCACTCGCCTTCCGCGACGACGACCTTGAGCCCGGGCTGCGATGTGGTGAAAGCCTCGGTCAGGGTTGCCTGCATCGCGCCGACGTCGTAGCTGTGGACGCTGCGCAGCCAGCCGACGCCGACGCCGCGCAGGACGTCCTCGATCGTCGTGTCCGCCGAGGTGGTGCTCGCACCGCCGGCATCGCCTCGCAGCCCTGCCGGAGGCGAGGACACGAGTTCCTGCGTCCCCGTCGCCGACGTGTAGCCGTTCTTGAAGATCAGCAGCACCGAATCGGCGCCGTTCTTGACCGCGGACGTCACGCCGGAGAGAAAACCGTTGTGCCAGAAGCCGCCGTCGCCGACCGTCGCCAGTGGGCGCTGCGCGCTGATCGGGCCGACCGCGGCAGCGCTCGCGAGGCCCATCCCGTAGCCGCTGATCGAATGACCCAGCGCGAAGGGCTCGAACATCGCGAACGAATGGCAGCCGATGTCGGCCGCGACGTGGCGCGGGCCGAGCTCGCGCTCGGCGAGCTTCAGCGCACTGAACACCGGGCGTTCCGGACAGCCGATGCAGAATCCCGGCGGACGCGGCGGGACCTGCGCCGCAAGGAGCGCGCGTGCGCGCTCGCGCGTCACTGCAACCTCCTCCTGCCACGCAGCCGCCGGCGCGGCCGGAAGCGCGGCGGCGAATTCGGCGACGAAGCGCAGGACCCCGCCGACGATGCGCTCGGTCGTGTACTCGCCGGATTCCGCCATCGTCGCCTTGCCGCGGACGGCGCAGGCGCAGCGCGCCCGGGCGAGCAGCGTCGTCAGCTCGAACTCGATGAACTCGGGATGGCCTTCCTCGAGCACCAGGACTGCACGCTTCCCCTTGCAGAAATCTTCGAGCTCGTCGGCCACCAGCGGGTAGGTCGCGTTGAGCACCAGCGTCGGGATCCGGCTTGCGCCGTCGTCGGCCACGAATCCGGCGATCCTCTGCGCGACGGCCAGGGCGTTGAACAGTCCTCCCTGGACGACGATGCCGAGCTCGCGCAGGTCGCCGTCGAACACCTCGTTGATCCGGTGCTCCACGATGTAGCGCCGCGCCGCAGGCAGGCGCTGCTCGACCTTCTGCCTCTCGTGCTCGAACGTGAAAGGCGGATGCGACATGTGGCCGGGGTCGGGCGCGGCTGGCCGCTCGAGCAGGTGGCGGGTGGAGACCGCCGGGGCGACGTTGTCGCGGCAGACGAAGCTGCCCTGCAGGTGGCAGGCGCGGATGCGCAGCTGCAGCATCACCGGCGTCGACGCGGCTTCCGACAGCGTGAACGCGTGCTCGACCATCCGCACCGTGTGCGCGAGCTCGGGGCGCGGATCGAGCAGGCACAGCGACGATTTCATCGCGAAGGCGTGCGTGCGCTCCTGCACGACGCTCGAGCCTTCGCCGTAGTCCTCGCCGACGATGATCAGCGCACCTCCGATGACGCCGGGCGAGGCGATGTTGGACAGCGCATCGGAGGCGACGTTGGTTCCGACGATCGATTTCCAGGTCACGGCCCCGCGCACCGGATAGTTGACCGATGCCGCGAGCAGCGCGCAGGCCGACGCTTCGTTGGTGCAAGGCTCGACGTGGACGCCGAGCGAGTCGAGGTAATCGCGCGCCTGGACCATGACGTCGAGGAGCTGCGACACCGGGGAACCCTGGTAGCCGCCGACGTAGGCGACCCCCGACTGCAGCAGCGCCTTGGTCACCGCGAGGATGCCCTCGCCCTCGAACAGCGCGCCTTCGCCCAGCGCAAGCGACCCGACTTCGCGCGCGAACGATCGCTCCACGGCCCTCCTCCTTGCCTTCGCAATCCGGTATCCGAATGCGCCTTGATTGTCGGCACCGGCCCCGGGAAGGGCCTTGAGCCACATCAAGCGCGGCGATGGCGCCGGGGCCAGGCTGCCGCTCCGGGATCGGTGTGCCGGGCGCGGAGCGCCGTGGATTCGTTGATGCCGGTCAATGCGGACCACCCGCTGGCGGAGCACCTTCGGACCCTGCCCGCGAGCACCGCGGCGCAACGGCGGACAATCGGCATGCAACTCGACGGCAGGGTCGCGCTGGTCACCGGCGCCGGACAGGGAATCGGCGAGGCGATCGTGCGCGCGTTCGCCGCCGAGGGGGCGCGCGTCTGCATCTCCGACGTGGTCGGCGAGCGGGCCGAGGCGCTGGCGGCTGAACTGGGCCGAGGCGGCGTCGACGCCCTGGGCCGTCGCTGCGACGTGGCTTCGCGCAGCGACGTCGATAGGCTGGTCGCCGAGGCGACGGCACGCTTCGGTCGCATCGACATCCTCGTCAACAACGCCGGCATCATCCGTCCGGCGATGCTGCACAAGATGTCCGCCGAGCAGTGGGAGGCGGTGCTGGCCGTGCACCTGACCGGCAGCTTCAACTGCCTGCAGGCGGTCGCGCCCGGGATGATGGCGCGGCGCTACGGCAGGATCATCAACGTGACCTCGACCGCGGGCGTGCAGGGCACGATCGGGCAGATCAACTATTCGGCCGCCAAGGCGGGGATCGTCGGCATGACCATGTCGGCGGCGCGCGAGCTCGCCCAGTACGGGATCACGGTCAATGCGGTCGCGCCCGGCGCCGCGACGCCGATGACCGAGACGATCCGCACCGACGAGCGCTTCCGCGACAAATACCTCGCGCGCATCCCGCTCGGGCGCTGGGCCGAGCCCTCCGAGATCGCCCCGGTATTCGTGTTCTTCGCCTCGGACGCCGCGAGCTACGTCACCGGGCAGGTGCTCGCCGCCGACGGCGGCATGACGATCCGCTGAATCCGGCCGCGCGGCCGGATTCAGGCCGCCCGCACGTCGAACGATTCGAAGCGCCGCGCGAGCCTGGCGACCCAGGCCCCGTCCAGTGACGACGCCGGGACGTCGCGGATGAACCGCGCATTCACGCAGCCCGTGCTCCTGAACGCCTGCAGCACGTAGCGCCGCGCGCCCAGGCCGGCCAGGCCCGCAGCCAGGCGCTCGATCGCCGCAGGCGAGAGCTGGCGCGGATGCACGGTCGTGCGGAATTCGCAGTCGACCCCGCTCTCGATCAGCAGGCGCGCGCTCGCCAGCGCCTGGTCGCCGCTGCCGGGCACCGCGGTGACCAGCGGGTATTCGTCGAAGGGCGCCTTGATGTCGAAGCCGACCCAGTCGAGCAGCGGCAGCACCTGCGCGAAGCGCCGGGGGTAGGCGCCCCCCGTGTGCAGGCCGACGCGAAAGCCCTGCGCCCGGGCGCTTGCCATCGCTGCGGCGAGTCCCGGCTGGGCGAGCGGCTCCCCGCCGGAGAACACCACGCCGTCGAGGAGCCCGCGGCGGCGGGCGAGGAACGCCTCAATGTCGGCCCACGCAATGCCGCCGTCCCTGCGGGCGGGCAGCAGCGCCGGGTTGTGGCAATAGCCGCAGCGCCAGGGACAGCCCTGGCAGAACACGACTGCGCAGAGCTCTCCCGGCCAGTCGGTCGACGACAGCGGCGTCAGCCCGCCGACGGAGAGCTCACCGCGGATCCTTCGCGATCGCGCAGCCGGTGTCGCCCGCTCCGCCGGCGGGGCTCGCGTCATTCGATCAGGGCGCAGTGCAAAGCCGTGCCCGCGCTTCGGTGAAGAACCGCCGCTCGGCGTGCTCGCCTTTCTTGCCGATGTTGAACGACGCCACCGGACGGTGGTAGCCCATCACCCGCGTCCAGACCTCGCAGCGCTGGCGTTCGTCGTTGTCGAGAGTGATGCTGCGCGCGAGCTGCTGCTGTTCGGTCATCGAGTTCATCGTGCCTCCTGTGGATGGATGGATACCGCCATTCGCCGGACGGCCTTCACGCCGCGGCAAGTTCGCGCCGCTTGCGGTCGAGCAGCGCCTCGTCGCACTTTGGACAGAACTCGTGCTCCCCGGCGAGATAGCCGTGGCTCGGGCAGATCGAGAACGTCGGCGTCACGGTGATGTAGGGCAGGCCGAAGCGCTCGAGCGCGCGGCGCACGAGCTTGCGGCACGCGGCCGCCGACGAGACACGCTCGTTCATATACAGGTGGAGCACCGTTCCGCCGGTGTACTTCTTCTGCAGGACCTCCTGCCGTTCGAGTGCCTCGAACGGGTCGTCGGTGAAGCCGACCGGAAGCTGCGACGAATTCGTGTAGTACGGCATCTCGCGCGTCCCCGCCTGCAGGATGTCCGGGAAGCGTTTGCGATCCTCCTTGGCGAAACGGTAGGTCGTGCCTTCCGCCGGCGTCGCCTCGAGGTTGTACATGTGCCCGGTCTCCTCCTGGAACGCGAGGATCCGGCTGCGGACGTGGTCGAGCAGCCTCAGCGCGAGGGCGTAGCCGTCCGGCGTCGTGACGTCGTCGCGATCGGCAGTGAAATTGCGGATCATCTCGTTGACCCCGTTGACTCCGATCGTCGAGAAGTGATTGCGCAGCGTGCCGAGGTAGCGCCGCGTGTAGGGAAAGAGCCCGCCGTCGATGTGCCGCTGGATCACCTTGCGCTTGACCTCGAGGCTCTCCTTCGCGAGTTCGAGCAGCTCGTCGACGCGCGAGAGCAGCGCGGCCTCGTCGCCGCGGTGCAGGTAGCCCAGGCGCGCGCAGTTCAGCGTCACGACGCCGATCGATCCGGTCTGCTCGGCGGACCCGAACAGCCCGTTGCCGCGCTTCAGCAGCTCGGTGAGGTCGAGCTGCAGCCGGCAGCACATCGATCGGATCATGTTGGGCTTGAGCTCGGAGTTGATGAAATTCTGGAAGTACGGCAGGCCGTACTTGGCGGTCATCGCGAACAGCGCCTCGGTGTTCGGATGATCCCAGTCGAAGTCGGGCGTGATGTTGTAGGTGGGGATCGGGAACGTGAACACCCGGCCCCTGGCGTCGCCCGCGGTCATCACCTCGATGTAGGCGCGGTTGATCATGTCCATCTCGGAGCGCAGCTCGCCGTAGGTGAAGGGCATCTCCTCGCCCGCGATCACCGGGATCTGGTCGCGCAGGTCGTCGGGGCAGGTCCAGTCGAAGGTCAGGTTGGTGAATGGCGTCTGGGTACCCCAGCGCGAAGGCACGTTCAGGTTGTAGATCAGCTCCTGGATGCACTGCCGCACGCCGTCGTAGGTCATCCGGTCGTGACGGATGAACGGGGCCATGTAGGTGTCGAACGACGAGAAAGCCTGGGCGCCCGCCCACTCGTTCTGCAGCGTGCCCAGGAAGTTCACGATCTGGCCCACCGCGCTCGACATGTGCTTCGGCGGCCCAGCCTCGACCTTTCCGGGGACGCCGTTCAGGCCATCGTGCAGCAGCTGGCGCAGCGACCAGCCCGCGCAATACCCGGCCAGCATGTCGAGGTCGTGGATGTGGACGTCGCCTTCGCGATGCGCGAGCCCGACCGTCGGCGCGTAGACCTGCGACAGCCAGTAGTTCGCGACGACCTTGCCCGAGACGTTGAGGATCAGCCCGCCGAGCGAGTAGCCCTGGTTGGCGTTCGCATTGACACGCCAGTCCTCGCGATCGAGGTATTCGTTGACCGACGCTGCGACGTCGACGATCGTCCTGCGGTCGTCGCGCAGCCTCGCGTGCCGTTCGCGATAGACGATGTAGGCGCGCGCCGTCTTCCGGTAACCCGCGTCGAGCAGCGCCGATTCGACCCGGTCCTGGATCGTCTCGACGGTGACGCCTGCCGCCCGCGGATCCGGCCCGGCGTCCGGCAACAACGCTTTCGCCACGCTCGCGGCGAGCTCGGCGGCGCGCTCGGCACCGAATTCGCCGGTTGCCGCGCCGGCGCGGGCGATCGCCGATGCGATCTTGCCGACATCGAAGGCGACGTGTGCGCCGTCGCGCTTGGTCACGGTGGCGGGCGTGCAGCCGACGGCCCCGAGATTCGTTCCCCCCATGGTCGATGCCTCCTGACACAACATGTTGTGGTTCTGGAGGACGATACCCGCAATCAATGGTGCCAGGGCGGGAGGCGGCCCGGCGGATCCCGCTTTTTTCGGATTGCTTGATTTCGGTCAAGCGGCCGGGCGCGACGGCCACGCGTACGCCGGCGCCGGGGCCCCTTCAGAGGCCGAGATGCCGGTGCAGGACTTCGGGCCGGGCGAGCAGTCCCTCGCTGTCGCCGTCGAAGACGACGCGGCCCTTGACGAGGATCGTGCAACGGTCGGCGAGTGCCGTCACCGCTTGGTAGTTGCGATCGACGATCAGCGCCGCGATGCCGTGGGCGCGGATGTCTCCGATGACGCGCCAGATCTCGCGCGCGACCAGCGGCGCGAGCCCCTCGGTTGCCTCGTCGAGGATCAGCAGTTCCGGATGGGTCATCAGCGCGCGTCCGATCGCCAGCATCTGCTGCTCGCCACCGGAGAGCTTCGAGGCCTCATGGTCGAGGCGTTCGGCGAGTCGCGGAAACGTCGCCAGCACGCGTTCGAGCGTCCACTCGCTGCGCGAAGCCTCGCCCGGTCGCGACGCCAGCACCAGGTTCTCGCGCGTCGTCAGGTTCGCAAACATGCCGCGCCCTTCGGGTACGTAGGCGATGCCCTGGCGCGCGATGCGAAACGGCGGCGCACCCGTCATCGTCGTGCCGCGGACCCTGACCTCGCCTTCGCGCGGCGTCACGAATCCGAGCATGCTGCGGATCAGGGTGCTCTTGCCCATGCCGTTGCGCCCCATCAGCCCGACGACCTCGCCGCGCCCGATTGCGAAGTCGACGCCGTGCAGGACGTGGCTCGCGCCGTAATACGCGTGGAGTCCGCGGGCCTCCAGCAGCGGCGCGGGCTGCGGCTTCACGGCGCGGCCCCTGCGGCGCCCCGTCCGCAGCGCGTCAAGCCGGCGCTCGCCCGGCCGCGG
>DATGDG010000148.1:0-2149 GCA_035311025.1 Casimicrobiaceae bacterium | reverse complement strand
TCGGCTCGGACGCCAGCGCCGTCCCGATGATCGAGACCGGCGGCGTGATGCCGCTGCCGGCGGCGAACGCCAGGTGATGCCGCGCCCGGTCCGGCTCGGCCGCGACGCCGAAATGCCCCATCGGCGGAACGACGTCGAGGGTCATGCCCGGGCGCAGCGCGTCGTTCGCCCAGGTCGAGAACGCGCCTCCGGGCGCGCGCTTGATCGCGATGCGCAGCGGCGCCCCGGCCGGCGCGCAGATCGAGTACGACCGCCGCAGGTCCTCGCCGCCGATGACCGCGCGCAGCGTCACATGCTGCCCGGGCTCGAAGCGGAACGCTTCGCGCAGATCTTCCGGGACGGCGAACGTGACGACGATCGCATCGCGGGTCTCCCGCTCGACCTTCGCGACGGTCAGGCTGTGGAATTTGCTCATCGCCGGCGGAAGGCGGGAGGCTCGTTCATCGTCGAGACGCTGCTGCCCGCGCCGTCAATACGGCTTGAAATAGTCGAAAGGCTCGAGGCAGTCCTCGCAGCGGTACTGCGCCTTGCACGCGGTCGATCCGAACATCGCGACCCGCGCCGTCCTGGTCGACCCGCAGCGGGGACACGCGACACCGTCGGTGGCAGATGCGCACCCGGGAGAGGCCCCCCGCAGCAGATGCACCGGGGCCGCCCCGGCGGAAGCGCCGTGGCGCGGCGGGGCGATGCCCGCCTCGCGCAGCTTGCGCCTTGCCTCCGGCGCGATCCAGTCGGTCGTCCACGGCGGGGCGATTCGTGTGGCCACGCGCACGTTGGCGGATGCGATTTCCGCCAGCGCAGCGTGGATGTCGGCTTCGATCACGCGCGTCGCCGGGCAGCCCGAGTAGGTCGGCGTGATCGACACGACCCAACCATCGCCTTCCGCTTCGACGCCGCGGACGATGCCGAGCTCGACGATCGAGACCGACGGGATCTCGGGGTCGACCACGGAGCCGAGCGCGCGCCAGATCGCTGCCGCGGCCCCGGGCCCCCGCCTCCCTGCTGCCCCGGTCGTCACCACCGGGCACCCGGATGGGAACGCGCGAGGATCTGCATCTCGGCCAGCATGTGCCCGAAATGCTCGGTGTGCACGCCCTGCTTGCCGCCTCGCCCGTTCATCCCCTGCATCCAGCCATCGACGGGGGTGGCGAGCGTGGCCTCGGCGAGCACCGCGGCGACCGAGGATCGCCACGGCTCGCGCAGCGACGCAAGGTCGGCGGCGACACCCGCGCCGATGAGGCGCTGCTCGATGGCGTCGACGGCGAACATCTCGCCCGTGTACATCCACAATGCGTCGATCGCATCCTGCATCCTGCGGTGCGACAGGTCGGTGCCGTCACCCAGGCGGACCACCCAGTCGGTCGAGCGCTCGACGTGGTAGCGGACCTCCTTGTGCGCCTTGGCGGCGATCGCCGCGATGCGCGGGTCCTTCGAGTCCGACAGCGCTGCGAGCACGAGCACGTGCCACTGGTCGAACAGGAACTGGCGCGCCATCGTGTCGGCATAGCTGCCGTTGGGCTGCTCGACCAGCAGCAGGCTGCGGAATTCGCCGCCGTCGCGCAGGAAGGCGAGGTCGTCCTCCCCGCGGCCGGGCGGCGCGTAGCGCGCCTCGACCTCGTGCGCATAGCCGAGCCACATGCGACCCTGGCCCAGCAGGTCGAGGCCGACGTTGGTCAGCGCGATGTCCTCCTCCAGCGCCGGTCCCTTGCCGACCCACTCGCCCAGTCGTTGCGCGAGCACGACGCCGTTGTCGGCGAGCCGCAGCAGGTAATCGAAGAGTTCCCTCTCCTCGGGCATCGGGACTGGCTGCACCGTCGCGCGCCGATCAGATGTGCTTCACTTCCTCGGGCATCGGAAAGAACGTCGGATGCCGATAGACCTTGTCGTTCGCGGGCTCGAACAGCGCTTCCTTGTCCCCCGGGGAGGATGCGTGGATGTCGGCGGAGCGCGCGACCCAGATCGAGACGCCCTCGTTGCGCCGCGTATAGACGTCGCGCGCGTTGCGGATCGCCATCGCGGCGTCTGCCGCGTGCAGGCTGCCGACGTGCTTGTGCGCAAGCCCGTGCTGCGAACGGATGAAGATCTCCCACAACGGCCACTCACTGCTCATCTGCCCTCCTCGGCGGCCCGGCGTCACGCCGCGTGGCGT
>DATGDG010000147.1:0-3554 GCA_035311025.1 Casimicrobiaceae bacterium | reverse complement strand
GAACTGCCAGCGGGCGTCGGGCGGGAAGAAATTGCGGTAGGTGACGCGCGAATGTCCCGCGGGCGTGGCAACCGATCCTCCGCGCAGCACGTACTGGTTGCACATGAACTTGCCGTTGTACTCGCCCACGGCGCCTTCGGCCGGGCGGAAGCGCGGGTAGGGCGCGTAGGACGACGACGTCCACTCCCAGACTTCGCCGATCGAGAGTTCGGCGGGGCCGTCCGCGCTCCCGGCATCCGACACGCCGGCATTGGCAACCTGCGCGCGGGCGGCATCGACAGCGGATGCCTGGCGCAGCGCGGCTTCCCACTCGAACTCGGTCGGCAGCCGCGCCCGCGCCCAGCGCGCGTAGGCATCCGCCTCGAAATAGCTCAGGTGCTCGACCGGCGCGTCCATGTCGAGCTCGACCATGCCGCGCAGCGTGAAGCCGTGCCAGCGTCCGTCGCGCCGCTCCCAGTACAGCGGTGCCGACCACTGGCGCGCGCGCAGCGTGTCCCAGCCCAGCGCCAGCCACCATTCCGGATGCCGGTAGCCGCCGTCGTCGACGAATGCCGCGTATTCGCCGTTGGTCACCGGACGCGACGCGATCTCGAAGGCTTCCAGAAACACGCGGTGGGCCGGCGTCTCGTTGTCGAACGCGAAACCCGGCCCGTCGTGGCCGATGCGCGTGATCCCTGACGGGAAGGGAAGCCACTGCAGCCCGTCGCCGCGCAGGGCCCGTGTGCGCGGCGCATCCGCGGCGTAGGCGGGGCGCCGCGGATTGCGCGACAGCAGGTGCAGGATGTCGGTGAGGATCAGTTCCTGGTGCTGCTGCTCGTGATTGAGGCCGAGCTCGATCAGCGCGGCCAGCGCGGCATCGGCGTGCGCAAGCTCGAGGCATCCGGCCATCGCCCGATCGACGTGGGCGCGGTAGGCGAAGATCGTCGCCAGGTCCGGGCGCGAGAGCATTCCGCGCTCGGGCCTCGGATGGCGTTCGCCGACGGCTTCGTAATACGAGTTGAACAGCGCGCGGTAGCCCGGATCGAACACGCGGTAGCCCGGAACGCGAGGCTCGAGCACGAAAGTCTCGAAGAACCAGGTGGTGTGCGCAAGATGCCACTTGGCGGGGCTCGCGTCGGGCATCGACTGCAGCGCGCAGTCCTCGGCGGAAAGGGGCGCGACGAGCGTGATGGTGCGCGCGCGGATGTCGGCGTAGCGTTGCGCCAGGCGGCCCGGCGCAACGGTCGCGCGCAGCGAGGGTCCGGTCATCGGACGCTGACCCCGGGGGCACCCGCGGCGAACTCGCCGATCACCGCGGCCGCGTCGAAGCCGTCGTCGCGGAATGCCGCCAGCGCCGCGTCGGTCGCCTCCGGCGCGCAGGCGACCAGCAGCCCGCCCGAAGTCTGGGGATCGGTCAGGATCGCGCGCTCGGCATCGCCGACGGACCCGGCGAGCGAGACCTGCGACCCGTAGCCCGCCCAGTTGCGACCCGAAGCACCGGTGACGCAGCCGCTGCGCGCGAGGTCGACGACACCCGGGTGCAGCGGAATTCTCGCCATGTCGAGGTTCGCGGCGAGCTTCGACCCGCGGCAGACCTCGAGGAGGTGCCCGAGCAGTCCGAAACCGGTGACATCGGTCAGCGCGTGCACGCCGTCCATCGCGGCGAGCGGTATGCCAGGAGTGTTGAGCATGGTCGTGCTCGCGAGCATCGTCCGGTACGCGTCCGACGACAGGCTGCCGCGCTTGAGCGCGGCGCTGTAGATGCCCACGCCCAACGGCTTGCCCAGGACGATGCGGTCGCCGGGCTGCGCACCGCAGTTGCGCTTGAGCTTGTGCGGATCGACGACGCCGATGGCGACGAGGCCGTAGATCGGCTCGGCGCAATCGATCGTGTGGCCGCCGGCGACCGGGATGCCGGCTCGCGTGCACACCGACGCCCCGCCCGCCAGGATGTCGCGGATGACGGCGAGTGGCAGCTTGTCGACGGGCATCCCGACGACGGCCAGCGCGAACAGCGGCGTCGCACCCATCGCATAGACGTCCGAGATCGCATTGGTCGCGGCGATGGCGCCGAAGTCGAAGGGATCGTCGACGATCGGCATGAAGAAATCGGTCGTCGCGACCACCGCCTGCCGCTCGTTCAGGCGCCAGGCCGCAGCGTCGTCGGAGGTCTCGATGCCGACGAGAAGGTCCTTGGAGACGATCGACCCCGGTACGCCGGCGAGGATGTCCTGCAGGATGCCCGGGGCGATCTTGCAGCCGCAGCCGCCGCCGTGCGAGTACTGGGTCAGCCTGATCGGGGAGGACTCGGGGGCATTCATCGGAGAGGTGCCGACGAAGCTGCGCGGCATCGACGGGGATTCAACGAGGGATTCTAGCGCAGCCGCCCGCTCCCCAGCCGCCCTGCGACAAGGCAACAACGCCCGCGGTGGCCGGCTGCCGCGTGCGCTGGCGCTTTTCTTGCATCATTGGCCGGCGTAGCATGGCAATGGCGCCTGCGAGCGAGGTTGGCGGGAGTGCGGCAGAAGCGGCCGACAACCCTCGATGGCAGGCATCACCCACAGGAGCCGGATTGGATCCGACGGACATCGCGCGTCCCGACTACTTTCACAAGGTCGTCGATTGCCAGTGGGCATGTCCTGCCCATACTCCCGTTCCCGAATACATCCGCCTGATCGCGGCGGGGCGCTACGGCGATGCCTACGTCGTCAACTGGCGATCCAACGTGTTCCCGGGGATCCTCGGCCGCACCTGCGACCGGCCCTGCGAACCCGCGTGCCGGCGGGGACGCGTCGAGACGGGTTCCCCCGAGCATCGCGGGAATTCCGGCAAGCCCGAGCCGGTCGCGATCTGCCGCCTGAAGCGTGTCGCGGCCGACTACAAGGAAGACGTCCGCCCGCGACTGATTCCACGCGCGACGTCTCGCAACGGCAAGCGCATCGCGCTGGTAGGCGCGGGGCCGGCGTCCCTCACCGCCGCGCGCGACCTCGCGCCACTGGGCTACGAGTGCATCGTGTTCGACGCAGACCCGCAGGCCGGGGGCATGATGCGCACCCAGATCCCGAAGTTCCGGCTTCCAGACCGGGTGATCGACGAGGAAGTGGGCTACGTGCTCGACCAGGGCATCGAGTTCCGGGGCGGCACCCGCATCGATTCGCTTGCGGGGCTGCTGGCGGGGGATGCGGGAGGGCGTTTCGACGCGGTGTTCGTCGGCAGCGGTGCGCCGCGCGGTCGCGACCTCGACACCCCGGGCCGGCGCGAGGCCGCAGCCAACATCCATATCGGCATCGACTGGCTGTCGTCGGTGTCGTTCGGCCACACGACGCAGATCGGCAGGCGCGTCGTCGTGCTGGGAGGCGGCAACACGGCGATGGACTGTTGCCGCAGCTCACGTCGCCTGGGAGGCGAGGACGTCCAGGTCGTCGTGCGCTCGGGTTTCGACGAGATGAAGGCATCGCCCTGGGAAAAGGAAGACGCGATGCACGAGGGCATCCCGATCCACAACTACCTCGTGCCCGTCGAATTCACGCGTGACCGGGGAAAGCTGACCGGCGTCACCTTCCAGAAGGTCGCGC
>DATGDG010000146.1:0-3551 GCA_035311025.1 Casimicrobiaceae bacterium | reverse complement strand
ATCGCCCGGACCTTGTCGGAGGGATCGTATTCGGCGTCGAGCTTGCGCAGCCGCAGGAGGCCGCCGTCGTGCAGCACGACGTCGCGAGTGCCGCCTTCTGGATATTCGACGCCTATCGGCTCGCGCTCGGGCATGAAATCGAGCCGGTTGACCGTCTCGTTGTGCTCGCGCACGTAGTCGTAGCTCTTGGTCGATCCCGGATGGTTGTTGAATGCGACGCAGGGACTGATCACGTCGATGAACGCCGCGCCGCGATGCGCGACCGCCGCCTTGATCAGCGGGACGAGCTGCGACTTGTCGCCCGAGAACCCGCGTGCGACGAAGCTCGCCCCGAGTGCCAGCGCGAGCAGCACCAGGTCGATCGGCTCGTCGTTGTTCACCGCGCCGCGCTTGCTGCGACTGCCCTTGTCGGCGGTGGCCGAGAACTGCCCCTTGGTGAGGCCGTACACGCCGTTGTTCTCGACGATGTAGACCATGTCGACGCCACGGCGCAGCACGTGGGCGAACTGGCCGAGCCCGATCGACGCCGAATCGCCGTCGCCGGAAACGCCGAGGTAGATCAGGTCGCGGTTGGCCAGCGCCGCGCCCGTCAGCACCGACGGCATGCGCCCGTGCACGCTGTTGAAACCGTGCGAGCTGCCGAGGAAATACGTCGGCGTCTTCGACGAACAGCCGATGCCCGACAGCTTGGCCACCCGGTGCGGCGCGATTTCGAGCTCGAAGAACGCCTGGATGATCGCGGCGGAGATCGAGTCGTGGCCGCATCCGGCGCAAAGCGTCGAGATCGCGCCTTCGTAGTCGCGCCGGGTGTATCCCAGCGCATTCTTCGGCAATCCGGGGTGATGGAGCTTCGGCTTGGCGAGGTAGGTCATGCTCAGGAAACCTTTCTCATCCCCGGCCTTTGGTACCCGATGGCCGGCAGGAACGCCCGCGCGCGCTCGGCGATCTCGCGCGTGATCATGCGCTCGGTGATCGGCGTCCCGTCGTAGTGCAGCACCGAATTGAGGCGGGAGGGATCGACTCCGCATTCGTTGACCAGCAGCATCTTGAGCTGGGCATCGCGGTTCTGCTCGACGACGAACACGTGCTCGTGGGAGGCGATGAACTCGGCGACCGCATCGTGGAATGGAAACGCGCGGATGCGCATCCGGTCGAGATGGATCCCCTGCCGCTCGAGCTCGGCAAGCGACTCGGCCATGGCGGCGCCGGTCGAGCCGAACCAGATCACGCCCGCGGGGGTCGGCTGCGCCGCATCGGCGATCTCGGGCTTCGGCAGCAGCGCGCGCGCGGTCTCGAACTTGCGCAGCAGCCGCTGCATGTTGTCGACGTAGGCGGGGCCCTCCTCCGTGTAGCGCGCATAGCGATCCTTGGTCGTGCCGCGCGTGAAGTAGCTGCCTTTCGACGGATGGGTTCCCGGCCAGGTGCGCCAGGGGATGCCGTCGCCGTCGACGTCGAGGTAGCGCCCGAAATCGCGGCCCGCATCGAGCTCCTGCGCGCTCATCACCTTGCCGCGGTCCATCCGGTGGTGGTCGTCCCAGCCCAGCGGCTCGCACAGCCAGTCCTGCATGCCGATGTCGAGGTCCATCATCACGAATACCGGCGTCTGCAACCGGTCGGCGAGATCGAAGGCGAGCGCACCCAGCTCGAAACACTCGCGCGGGTCCTCGGGGAACAGCAGCACGTGGCGGGTGTCGCCGTGCGAGGCGTAGGCGCAGGAGAGGAGATCGGCCTGCTGGGTGCGCGTGGGCATGCCCGTCGACGGACTGCCGCGCTGGACGTCGAACAGCACGGCGGGGATCTCGGCGAAATAGGCGAGCCCGAGGAATTCCTGCATCAGCGAGATGCCGGGACCCGACGTCGCCGTGAACGCCCGCGCGCCGTTCCATGCCGCACCGATCACCATGCCGATCGACGCCAGCTCGTCCTCGGCCTGGACGACCGCATAGCGCCTGCGTCCGGTCGCGGGGTCGTTGCGGAACTTCCGGCACCAGCCCGCGAAGCTCTCGGCGAGCGACGACGAGGGCGTGATCGGATACCACGCCGCGACCGTCGCGCCGCCATAGACCGCCCCGAGCGCCGCGGCCGAGTTGCCGTCGATGAAGATCCGGCTGCCGACGCGATCCCGGCGTTCGACGCGCAGCCCGAGCGGGCATTCGAAGGCCCCGAGTGCGTGCTCCCGTCCCAGCGCGAGCGCCTTGCGATTGGAATCGAGCAGTGCCTCCTTGCCGCGGTACTGCTCGGCCAGCAGCCGCTCGATCTCGGCCGCGTCGATGCCGAACAGCGCCGACAGCGCGCCGAGGTAGATGACGTTCTTGAACAGCTGCCGCTGCCGGACGTCGCTGTACTGCGCGTTGCAGATCGCGGTGAGCGGCATGCCCAGCACCGTCACGTCCTCGCGGAACCGCGACGGCGGCAGCGGCCGGGTCGAGTCGTAGAACAGGTAGCCGCCGGATTCGATCTCGGCGACGTCCTTGTCCCAGGTCTGCGGATTCATCGCCACCATGAAATCGACGCCACCGCGCCGCCCCCGCCACCCGTCCTCGACGATGCGGACCTCGTACCACGTGGGCAGGCCCTGGATGTTCGAGGGGAAGATGTTGCGCGCCGCGACGGGAACGCCCATGCGCAGGATCGACCGGGCGAACAGGCCGTTGGCCGATGCCGAGCCCGATCCGTTGACGTTGGCGAACTTGACGACGAAGTCGTTGACGCGGGCGAGCGGTTTCACGGCGGTGGTCATGGCGTTCAGTCCGCGGCCATCCCGCCGACATCGGCGGACGAAGCCGCGACCTGCGGCCACCGCCTCCGATCGCCGGCGTGCGCGACGTCGAGCAGGAACTTCTGCATGTCCCAGGCACCGGTCGGGCAGCGCTCGGCGCACAGACCGCAGTGCAGGCAGACGTCCTCGTCCTTGACCATCACGCGCCCGGTCTTCACCGGCGCCGAGACGTAGAGATCCTGCGCGAGGTTGCCCGCGGGCGCCGAGAGCCGCGTGCGCAGGTCGGCCTCGTCGCCGTTGGCGGTGAACGTGATGCAGTCCATCGGGCAGATGTCGACGCAGGCGTCGCACTCGATGCAGAGCCTGTCGCTGAACACCGTCTGCACGTCGCAGTTGAGGCAGCGCCGCGTCTCGGCAAGGGCGAGCTTCGGGTCGAAGCCGAGCTCGACCTCGACGCGGATGCTCTTCAGCGCGATCTTCGTGTCCTTCAGCGGGACGCGGAAGCGGCGGTCGTTCGAGATCGCGTTGTCGTAGCTCCACTCGTTGATGCCCATCTTCTGCGAAACGAGGACCGTGTGCGGCGGCGGGCGCCGCGCGACGTCTTCGCCGCGGCAATGGAGATCAATCTAGATCGCCGCCTCGTGGCCGTGCGCAACCGCCCAGATGATGTTCTTCGGGCCGAACGCGGAATCGCCGCCGAAGTACACGCCGGCGCGGGTCGAGGCCATGGTCCGCTGGTCGAGCACCGGCAGGCCGTGCCGGTCGAACTCGATGCCGAGATCCCGCTCGACCCAGGGGAACGCGTTCTCCTGGCCGATCGCGACCAGCACGT
>DATGDG010000145.1:0-3270 GCA_035311025.1 Casimicrobiaceae bacterium | reverse complement strand
CCTGGCTGCATGACCACGGTCTGGGGCAACGACGAGCGCTACGTGTCGACCTACTACCGGACGATCCCGGGCCGCGAGCTGTATTCGACGTTCGACTGGGCCACGCGCGACGCCGACGGCTACTACTTCGTGCTCGGCCGCACCGACGACGTCATCAACGTCGCCGGGCACCGGATCGGCACCCGCGAGATCGAGGAGGCGGTGCAGGCCCACCCCGGCATTGCGGAAGTTGCCGTGGTCGGCGTCCAGGATGCGATCAAGGGCCAGGTTCCGGTCGCCTTCGCCGTCGTCAAGGATGGGTCGCGGATCGCGGATGCGCCCGGAATGGCCGCGATGCAGGCCGAGGTGATGCAGACGGTCGACCGCGAACTCGGCGCGATCGGGCGCCCGGCGCGCGTGCACTTCGTGACGCTGCTGCCCAAGACCCGCTCGGGCAAGCTGCTGCGCCGCTCGATCCAGGCGCTGGCCGAGGGGCGTGACCCGGGAGACCTGACGACGATCGAGGATCCCGGAGCGCTGGAGCAGATCCGGGCGGCGCTGGCGCTACTCTAGGGTGCCGGTGCCTGCTTGACGAGGGTGACCGGGACGAGGGCGAGGTGCACGACCTTGGTCGCCACCGACCCGAGGATGAGTCCGGGGATCGCGCCCGCACCACGGGTGCCCATGACGATGCCGTCGCAGCGTTCGTCCGCGGCGATGCTGGCGATCGTCCGGGCGGGGTCGCCCAGTTCGATCCGCAGCCGGAAGGGGATCCCGGCGGCCTCGAGGCGCTTTTGGGCGCTCGCGCTGGCCTGCGCTCCGAGCTGGTTGCGGTGCGCCAGCATCGACTCCCTGGCAAGGCCGTGCGTCTGCCAGTCGACGATCTCCGGCTGCACGTTGAGCAGCAGCACCTCGATCGCCGCGCCGCTGCCGGCGAGACGCGCCAGATGATCGACGACTCGGTCGCCGTGCTCGGAACCGTCGATTGCGGCAAGAATCCTGTACATCGGTGACGACTCCGTCGGGGCCCGCTCCCAATAGGCGATAATCTCCGTTTTCGCCGTCCGACGCCAGAGCACGCCGACCATGCCCCCCGCTTCCGCCGCCTCCCGCCACGCTCCGCTGGCCGAGGTGACACGCGGCTCGATCGTCGAGAGCCTGCACACCGGTTCGGTTTCGGTGGTCGACGGCATGGGCAACGTCCTGCATGCCGCGGGCGACCCCCATCACCTGACCTTCACGCGAAGCGCGCTGAAGCCGCTGCAGGCGCTGCCTTTCGTCGCAGCCGGGGGTGTCGCGCGCTTCGGCCTGTCGACGGCGCAGGTGGCGTTGATGTGCGCGAGCCATTCGGGCGAACCGCGGCACGCCGAAGCGGCAGCCGACATCCTCGCGCGCGCCGGCTGCACGCCCGCCGACCTGCAATGCGGAACGCACGCGCCCAGGTTCTACGACACCCGGGGTGAAGTTCCGCCGCCACCGCCGTACTCGCCGTTGCAGCACAACTGTTCGGGCAAGCACAGCGGCATGCTCGCTTTCTGCGCGCAGTGCCAGTGGCCCAAGGCCAGCTACCTCGAATTCGACCACCCGGTCCAGCAGGCGATCCGGCGCTCGGTGGCCACGTTCACCGGGGTCGCCGTCGAATCGCTGGTCGCTGGCGTCGACGGCTGCTCGGCGCCCAACTACGCGGTACCGCTGTCCGGGCTCGCGCGCGCGTTCGCGCGGCTTGCAAGTGCCCGGGTCGACCCCGATTATGGTGATGCGCCGCGAATGCTGGCCGCGGCGATGACCGCCCATCCCGAGATGGTATCGGGCGAAGGACGCAGCGACCTGGCATTGATGCAGGCAGGGCGGGGCGATTGGGTCGCCAAGATCGGCGCCGAGGGGGTCCAGGCGATCGGGATCCGCAGCCGGGGCATCGGTATCGCAATCAAGGTCGCCGACGGGCAGTCGCGCGGTCTCCTGCCGTCGGTCGTCGCCGTCCTCGACCAGCTGGGACTGCTCGACGACGCAGCGCGCAAGGTGCTCGCCTCCTGGGGCCGGCGCCCGATCCGCAATTACCGGGGCACGCAGACGGGCGAAATCCGCCCGGTGGTTCGGCTGGAGGGGCCCGGGTCTGCCCAGGATGCGACCGGGCGTCCGACAGTTCGGGCTGCGGCTGAACTATGAAGGCGACGGACGGTCTGTTTCTCGAAGCGCGCATCGAGCGCCGCCGCTGGAGTCCCGGACCCGGGTCGCTGGATGGTGGGCGGATGCCGCGCCCGCCGTTCGGCGGGCATAACAACGACATGAATCAGGGACTACCCGCGGATGGGTGATCGCGAAGTCGATCAACAGCTCGTTTTGCGAGCACAAAGGGGTGACAAGCGCGCATTCGAGCTGCTGGTGGCGAAATACCAGCGCAAGCTGGGGCGGCTGCTGTCGCGGCTCGTGCGCGACCCGGCCGAGGTCGAGGACGTGACGCAGGAGGCTTTCATCAAGGCGTACCGGGCATTGCCCAGCTTTCGTGGCGACAGCGCGTTCTACACGTGGCTCTACCGCATCGGGATCAATACCGCGAAGAACTACCTCGTCGCGATGGGGCGTCGCGCCCCGACGTCGACGGGCTTCGACCATGAGGACGCCGAGAGCTTCGAGGACGCCGAGCAGCTGCGCGACACGGCCACGCCCGAGGCCGAGCTGATCGGCAAGGAGATCGCCTCGACCGTCAACCGCGCGATGGACCAGCTGCCCGACGACCTGCGGACGGCGATCACGCTGCGCGAGATCGAGGGCCTGAGCTACGAGGAGATTGCGGCGGTGATGAACTGCCCGATCGGCACTGTCCGGTCGCGGATCTTCCGCGCGCGCGAGTCGATCGCCGCGGAACTGAGGCCGCTGCTGGGAACCGAAGAGAACCGGAGATGGTGATGAGCGAGAACATTTCGCGCCTGATGGATGGCGAGGTCGACGAGGCGGAGCTGGACGCGGTCTGCGCGGCCCTCAAGGGCGGCGATGCGATGGCGACCTGGACCTGCTACCACGCGATCGGCGACGCGCTGCGCGGCGAGGTCGCCGTGACGCGCGACGTCCGGGCGGCGGTTGCCCGGAGGCTGGCCGAGGAGCCCACGGTGCTCGCCCCGCGCCGGAGCATGCCCTCGCGGCCGGCCTCCTGGGCCTGGGCGGCTGCGGCGACGCTGGCCGCCGTCAGCGTCGTCGGCTACACCGCCTATTCGATGGTCGGTGCGACTCCGGAGGGGCTCGCGCGGGTGCGCGACGCCGGCACGATGCGTGCCGCCGACGCGCGGCCCGCCA
>DATGDG010000144.1:0-2390 GCA_035311025.1 Casimicrobiaceae bacterium | reverse complement strand
ATGATCAGTCGAAACGAGAGGGGGGCGGTGACCGTCTACTGGACATGGATGCCGGCGACCTCCAAGACGGTTTTCGACTCGGCGACTGGGTCGTCGAACCGCAAGCCGGCCGCATTGCGACCCGCGAGGAGTCGCGCAGTCTCGCCCCCCACCTGATTCGCATCCTCCTGTTGCTGGCCGAGCGGCACGGCGAACTCGTGTCGCGCGAGGATCTCCGCGAGCGCGGCTGGCCCGGCGAGCGTACGAGCGGCGAGGCTCTGGTGGCGGCGATCGAGGAGCTTCGCCAGGCACTCGGCGATTCTGCGCAGGACCCCGGCTACATCGTTGCAAGCGGTATGCGCGGCTATGCGCTGGTGGCGCACGTCGATCCGTTGCCGCGCAGTGCGGCGCCGCCGGTGTCGGCATCCGCCCGGGGCGAGGCCGGGGTACGCGGGCTGGCAGCGCGCGCACATGCGTTGGCATCCGAGATGCGTCGCCGACAGGTCTTCAAGGTGCTTGGCGCCTACTTCGTCGGCATGTGGCTCGTGCTCCAGGTCGCGCAGACCACGTTCGCGCCGCTGCATTTCCCCGAGTGGTGGATGACGGCGCTCACGATTCTCGCGGTGACCGGCATCCCGATCGTGGGCATGCTCGCCTGGTCCTACGAAATCACGCCGGCCGGCATCGTCCGGGACCCGGCGGACCGCGGCGGCGTCGCGCTTCCGCGACCGCGGCGTGCGATCGCTCCGTTCCTCGTGACCGGCGTGGCGCTGATGGCCGGGGTCACGGCGGTCGCCTGGTGGCGGTCAATCGGGCAGGACCAGGGCACTGTCGATCGCGCCGTGCACGCGCCACCTCGCTCGATCGCGGTCCTGCCGCTCGTCGACATGACGCCGGGTGGAACGAGCGGCTACCTCGGCGACGGGCTGAGCGAAGAACTCTCGGCGCAGCTCGCGCAGATCCCGGGCCTGCGGGTTGCGGCACGCACCTCGGCATTCGAATTCAAGGGCAAGAGCGTCGACGTGCGCAGGATCGGCGCGGCGCTCGGCGTGAGCCACGTGCTCGAAGGCAGCGTGCGCCGGGACGGCGACAGGCTGCGCGTCACGGCCCAGCTCATCGACACGTCCAACGGCTATCACGTGTGGGCGGAGACCTACGACCGCGACTGGTCGGACGTGATCGCCATCCAGGACGACATCGCACGCGCGATCACGCAGGCGCTGGAGGTGGTGCTGACGCCCGAGGCGGCGCGCAGGCTCAGCCGCGGAAACGTGGGGAACCTGCAGGCCTACGATTCCTACCTCGCGGGAATGTCCGCACTTCATCGATCCGGCGACCTGAGCCAGCTCGACGCGGCCCGGGATCTCTTTCGCAAGGCTCTGGCCGCGGATCCTGGCCTGTCGCGAGCCTACGCGGGGCTGTGCGAAGCCGGCATCCGACGTTACGACCGGACGCGATCTCCGGCTGACGTGGCGGAGGCGGAGGGCGCATGCCGCAAGGCGCTCGAACTCGATCCGTCGCGCGAGGAAACGGAGCTGGCTCTAGGGCGGCTGTATCGCACGAGCGGCCGCTACGAACAGGCGGAGGCCACGTACCGCAATCTGGTCGCGCGGAGGCCCAGGGATGCGGACGTCTACATCGGCCTCGGGTGGGCGCTCGACGGGGAGGGACAGAAGCCCGCAGCCGAGCAGGCGTTCCGCAAGGCGGTGGCCGTCGAACCGGGATACTGGGGCGCGCACTCCGCGCTCGGTCTGTTCCTGTTCGGTTCTGGGCGCGCCGGGGACGCCGTCGCCGAACTGCGACGCACGACGGAGCTGGTCCCCGAGAGCGCTTCGGCCTTCAGCAATCTCGGCGCGGCACTGATGCTGGCGGTGCGCCTCAAGGAGGCCGCGAACGCCTTCGAGCGCTCGCTGGCGATCGCGCCCTCACGTTCGGCGCAGGCGAACCTCGGCACGCTCTACTATCTTCTCGGAAACTATCCGCTCGCCGTGCAGCATTACAAGAGCGCGGAGCTCCTCGCCTCGCAGGACCCGTCGATCATCGGCAATTGCGCCGATGCGCTGTGGCAGATGCCCAGCCGGAGGGAGGAGGCGCACGCCGAATACCGGCGAGCGATCGAACTTGCTCAGGACGCGCTCAAGGTGAATCCGTCCGATGCGGTGACGTGGGCGCAGCTCGCGTATTACAGTGACCGCAACGGCGACCGCGAGCAGGCGACCAGGGCCCAGGCGCGAGCGGAGGCGCTCGGTGACGACAACATGTACGTGCACTATTACCTGGCGCTGATCGCCGCGGATCGCGGGGATGCTGCCGCAGCAAGCGCGCACCTGCACCGCGCCGAACAGCTGGGGTACCCGCGCGAGCTGCTCGCCGTGGATCCCGTCGCGAGACCGTTCGTGTCCAGAGAGAAG
>DATGDG010000143.1:0-5422 GCA_035311025.1 Casimicrobiaceae bacterium | reverse complement strand
CCAGGGCCTGCCGACGGGCTGCGCAGCCCCTGCAGCTGCTGCATCCGGCATTCTCGGCATTCGACGCAAGACGGGCAAGCCACGCGCGACGCGATGGAGCAACGGCCATCAGGAGGCCGATAAGCCACCGGCGCAGCCCCTGCGGCATCAGCAGCCATCCGGCGTACCCGCCCGCAACGGCGACGATCATCGAGACCAGCAGCATCTGCATCGATCAGCCTCCGGTGAATGCGAGGGTCAGGCGGTAGGTGACGAACGCGGCCAGGTATGCCAGCGCAAACAGGTAGCCTGCCATCAGCAGCGGATAGCGGATCGAGTTGGTTTCCCGCTTGACGATCGACAGCGTCGAGATGCACTGCGGCGCGAATACGTACCATGCGAGCAGGGACAGTGCCGTCGCCAGCGACCAGCCCTGCGCGATCATCGGAGTCAGCTGCTGCGCCATGCTGTCGCCGGTGGCGGACAGCGCATACACGGTCCCGAGCGCGCTGACGGCCACTTCGCGTGCGGCGAGGCCGGGGATCAGCGCGATCGAGATCTGCCAGTTGAATCCGATCGGCGCGAGCACGGTCTCCAGCGCCCGCCCGAGCGTTCCTGCGAGGCTGAACTGGATCGCCGGGCCGGTGGCATCGGGAGGCGGTGCCGGGAACGAGGACAGGAACCAGAGCAGGATGGACATCGACAGGATGATGGTGCCCACGCGCACGACGAAGATCTTGGCGCGCTCGAAGAGACCAATGGAGAGGTTGCGCAGGTTGGGCCACCGGTACGACGGCAGCTCCATCAGCAGCGGGTGCAGCGCCGAGCGGCCGGCGGTGACCTTGATGACCCACGCGACCGCCATCGCCGCGACGATCCCCGCCAGGTACAGGACGAACAGCACGACGCCCTGCAGGCTGAGGAAGCCCAGCACGCTCCGCTGCGGAATGAAGGCGCCGATGATCAGCGCGTAGACCGGCAGGCGCGCGGAGCAGGTCGTCAGCGGGGCGATCATGATCGTGGTCAGGCGGTCGCGCCAGCTGCTGATGTGGCGCGTGGCCATGATGCCGGGCACGGCACAGGCGAAGCTCGACAGCAGCGGAATGAACGACCGGCCCGAGAGTCCGACGGTGCCCATCAGCCGGTCCAGCATGAACGCGGCGCGCGGCAGGTACCCGGAATCCTCGAGCGCCAGGATGAACATGAACAGGATGAGGATCTGCGGCAGGAACACCAGCACGCTGCCCGTTCCGGCCACCACGCCGTCGACCAGCAGGCTCTGCAGGACCCCGGCGGGCAGCCATGCGGTCAGCAGCGCCCCCACCGCGTCGACGCCCGCCTTGATCCAGGCCATCGGCAGCTGGGCCCAGGTGAACACGGCCTGGAACATCAGGAACAGCGTCGCAACGAGGATCACGTATCCCCAGACCGGGTGCATGACGATGCTGTCGAGCGCATCGTCGGCGCCTGGCCGGCTCAGCCGCTCGTGCACCGCGGCGGCGAGAATGCGCCGGACTTCGCGCTGCGCCGCGCCGACGTCGGCGACATCCGGCGCCCTCCACTCGGGCGTGGACATCGGTCGGTCGGACAGGTGCCGCTGGATCAGCCGCACGAGGTCGTCGGCGCCGCCGCGCCGCACGGCGACGGTCTGCACGACCGGCATGCCGAGCTCCCTTTCGAGCGCCGGGACGTCGATCTCGATCCCGCGCTGCCTTGCCACGTCGGCCATGTTGAGCGCCAGCACCGTCGGCAGCCCCAGCCGCCTGGCTTCGACGACCAGCCGAAGATTGAGGCGCAGGTTGGTCGCATCGGTCACGCACACCAGCAGGTCCGGTCGCGGCTCGTCCTCCTTGATTCCGACGACGACGTCGCGCGTGATGGTTTCGTCCTGGCTGAGCGGATTGAGGCTGTAGGCCCCCGGCAGATCGAGCACCCGGACGCGCTGCCCGCTCGGCGTGTCGAACACCCCTTCCTTGCGCTCGACGGTGACGCCTGCGTAGTTCGCGACCTTCTGCCGGCTCCCGGTCAGCAGGTTGAACAGCGCGGTCTTGCCGCAGTTCGGATTGCCCAGCAGCGCGATCCGCAGTGCCGGGGCGGAGGCTTCGGTCACGACTTCGCTCCGCTTCCGGGTGCCGGCACGACCAGCACGTGATCGGCTTCGAAGCGCCGCAGCGCAAACGTCGTGTTGCCGATGCGTACCGCGATCGGCTCGCGTCCCGGGTAGCCGTGGGCGACGACCCGCAATGGCTCGCCTTCGACGAAACCGAGCTCGAGCAGACGCAGCCCGATGTCGCCGCCCTCGACTTCCGACAATCCGGAACGGATCTCGCTGACGACGACCCTCCCTCCGACGTCCACGCGGCTCAGCGGAATCGGATGGTCCGAGGTTCCCTGCGAATTCAACGACATGGCAGCACGTGCATCGGCCATTTCTGTCCGGCGGCAGGCATAGTAATGGGAAGCATTCTCATTATGCCACGAACTGGCGCGCCGTGGCAGCCCGGCCGCCGAAGGCCCGATCCCGGCTGCCGCCGGCCCTATTCCCACTCGATCGTCGCGGGCGGCTTACTGGAGACGTCGTACACGACGCGATTGACGCCGCGCACTTCGTTGGTGATCCGGTTGGAGACCCGCGCGATCAGGTCGTGCGGCAGCGGCGCCCAGTGCGCGGTCATGAAATCGGTCGTCTGCACCGCGCGCAGGGCGATCGCATGCTCGTAGCTGCGCCCGTCGCCCATGACGCCGACCGAGCGTATCGGCAGGAACACGGCAAACGCCTGGGAGACCTTGTCGTACCAAGACTCGCCGCGCTCGTCGACGGCACTGCGCAGCTCGTCGATGAAGATCGCATCGGCGCGCCGCAACAGGTCGGCGGATTCGCGTTTCACCTCCCCCAGGATGCGCACCCCGAGTCCGGGGCCCGGGAACGGGTGGCGGAACACCATCTGCCGAGGCAGCCCGACCTCGAGTCCGAGCTTGCGCACCTCGTCCTTGAAGAGCTCGCGCAAAGGCTCCAGCAGCTTGAGGTGCAGCGTGTCGGGCAGGCCGCCGACGTTGTGGTGCGACTTGATCGTGTGCGCCTTCTTGGTCCTGGCGCCCGCGGACTCGATGACGTCGGGATAGATCGTCCCCTGCGCGAGCCACCGCACGCCCTCGAGCTTCGCCGCCTCGCGCTGGAACACGTCGACGAACAGCCGCCCGATCACCTTGCGCTTCTGCTCCGGATCGTCGACGCCGGCCAGCGCGGCGAAGAATTCCGCTCCGGCGTCGACGTCGATGACGCGAACGCCGAGGTGGCTCGCGAAGGTGTCCATCACCTCCTCGGCCTCGTTCTGGCGCAGCAGGCCGTGGTCGACGAACACGCAGGTGAGCCGGTCGCCGATCGCACGGTGGATCAGCGCTGCCGCCACCGACGAGTCGACGCCACCCGACAGGCCGAGGAGCACCTGGTCTTCACCGACCTGCGCGCGGATCGACGCGATCGCCTCCGGCGCGTAGTCGTGCATGTTCCAGTCGTGGCCACAGCCGCAGATGTCATGGACGAAGCGTGCGAGCATCTCCGCGCCCTGCCGGGTATGCGTCACTTCCGGATGGAACTGGACGCCGTAGTAGCGGCGCGATTCGTCCGCCATCGCGGCGATCGCGCACGCCGGCGACGACCCTGCCAGCACGAACCCGGGCGGCAGGTCGACCACCTTGTCGCCGTGGCTCATCCAGACGTCGAGCAGCCCGTGCCCTTCGGCGCTGCGCCGGTCCTCGAGACCGCGGAACAGCGCCGTGTGGCCGCGCGCCCTCACCTCGGCGTGGCCGAACTCGCGGACGCGGCCCTGCTCGACGCGCCCGCCGAGTTGCGCGGCCATCGTCTGCATGCCGTAGCAGATGCCGAGGACCGGCACGCCCGCCGCCCATACGGTCTCGGGAGCGCGCGGCGTGTCGCCTTCGGTGACGCTCATCGGGCCGCCGGAGAGGATGATCCCCCGGGCACCGAAATCGCGGATGAAGCTGTCACCGACGTCGTACGGATGGATCTCGCAGTAGACGTCGGTTTCGCGCAGCCGGCGCGCGATCAGCTGCGTGTACTGCGCGCCGAAATCGAGGATCAGGATCTTCGAATGCGAAGCTGCCGCCATCGTCATTCGACTCGGTAGTTGGGGGCTTCCTTGACGATCTGCACGTCGTGCACGTGAGATTCGCGCACGCCGGCGAACGTGATCTCGACGAACTCGGCGCGCGTCGACAGGTCGCGGATGGTCGCAGCGCCGCAATAGCCCATCGCGGCCCTCAGGCCCCCCATCAGCTGCATGATCACCGGCGACAGCCCGCCCTTGTAGGGCACGCGCCCCTCGATGCCTTCCGGCACCAGCTTCTCGGCCGCGCCCTCGCCTTCGGCGTCCTGGAAGTAGCGGTCCGAGCTGCCCTGCTGCATCGCGCCGATCGAGCCCATGCCGCGGTAGCTCTTGTACGAGCGCCCCTGGTAGAGCTCGATGTCGCCCGGGGCTTCCTCGGTGCCTGCGAAGAGGCTTCCGAGCATGACCGCCGACGCCCCCGCGGCAATCGCCTTGGCGATGTCGTCCGACCAGCGGATGCCGCCGTCGGCGATCAGCGGGATGTCCATCGACGCCACGCCCGAAAGCGCGTCCTGGATCGCCGTGATCTGGGGAACGCCGACGCCCGCGACGATGCGCGTCGTGCAGATCGAGCCGGGCCCGATGCCGACCTTGACCGCGTCGGCACCGTGATCGGCCAGCGCCTTGGCGCCGGCGGCGGTCGCGATGTTGCCGCCGATGACCTGGACCTGGGGATGGCGCTTCTTGATCCATTGCACGCGGTCGAGCACGCCCTGCGAGTGCCCGTGCGAGGTGTCGACGACGATGACGTCGACGCCGGCGCCGACCAGCGCCTCGACCCGCTCCTCGGTGTCGCCGCCGGTGCCGACCGCGGCGCCGGCACGCAGCCTGCCCTGCTCGTCCTTCGACGCGCTCGGGTGCTCGGTCGCCTTCAGGATGTCCTTGACCGTGATGAGGCCGCGCAGCTCGCGCTCGGCGTTGATGACCAGCACGCGCTCGAGCCGGTGCCGGTGCATCAGGCCCTTGGCCACCTCGAGCTCGGTGCCCTCGGGAACCGTCACGAGCCTGTCCGCCGGCGTCATGATGTTCGACACCGGCTGGTCGAGGTTGGTCTCGAACCGCAGGTCGCGGTTGGTGACGATGCCGACGACCTGCCTGCCGGAAACGACCGGCAGGCCCGAGATCCGGTGCTGCTGGGTCAGGGCGAGCACCTGCCTGACCGACATCGACGGCGGTATGGTGATCGGATCCTTGACGACACCGCTTTCGAAGCGCTTGACCTTGGCGACTTCGGCCGCCTGCTTCGACGGCGGCATGTTCTTGTGCACGATGCCGAGACCGCCTTCCTGCGCGATCGCGATCGCGAGCCGCGCGTC
>DATGDG010000142.1:0-2938 GCA_035311025.1 Casimicrobiaceae bacterium | reverse complement strand
CGCCGAGTACGTGTTGAAGCTGCTGCCCAGGGGCACGCACGACTGGGCGCGCTTCCTGCGACCGTCGGAGCTCGCCGCGTTCGCGCGGCGCGCGCGGCTCGAGCCGGTGGCGATGATCGGCATGACCTACAACCCGCTGACGCGAAGCTATCGCCTCGAGGACGACACCTCGGTCAATTACCTCGCGGCGTTCCGGCGCGGCGACGCGCATGCCGGCTGACCGGGGGAGGCGCCCGGTCCCGGCCCCGCTGGCCGTCGAGGCGGTGCTGTTCGACCTCGACGGCACGCTGGCCGACACCGCCGGCGACCTCGCCCTCGCCGTCAATCGCATCCGCCTGGATCGCGGCCTCGCCCCGGTGCCAGTCGAGGCGTTGCGTCCGCATGCCTCGGCCGGCGCCCGCGGACTTCTCGGCGCCGGGATGGGGGTCACCCCCGAGGACGTGGACTACCCGATGCTGCGCGACCAGTTCCTCGCCAATTACGCGTCCGGCCTCGCGATGACGACACGACTGTTCGACGGCGTCGCCGACCTGCTCCGGGAACTCGAGGCGCGGACGCTGCGCTGGGGCATCGTCACCAACAAGGCGATGCGATACACGCAGCCGGTGGTGGAAGCGCTGGGACTCGACGCCCGTGCCGGCGCCATCGTCTCGGGCGACACGACGGCGCATCCCAAGCCGCATCCGGAGCCGCTGCTGCACGCGGCGCGGCTGCTCGGGGTCGATGCAAGCCGCTGCGTCTACGTCGGCGACGACCTGCGCGACGTGGTTGCGGGCAACGCTGCCGGCATGTCGACGATCGTGGCCGAGTACGGCTACCTCGGGGGCGCCGGCAGCGCCGACGCATGGCCGGCAACCGGATGGATCGACGAGCCACTTGCCCTGCTGCACTGGCTCCCCACGATGCCACGGGGCTGAGCGGTCCCCGTACGCTTCATTCGCTCACTCGGTTCGCTCAGTCCGAACAGGCGACGTTCGCGAGCCAGAGCTCCTGCGGCGCGCCGCCGCGCGATCCGGTGATGTGCACTCCCTGATCTGCAATCAGGGGCCGCAGCACCGCCGAGGTCACGTCGTCGGGGCTGTGCAGCGCGATCCCGTTCGCCTCGGCGATCCTGTCACCGGCCTTCAGGCCGAGCATCGCCGAAAAGCCGCTTTCATGGGTGACCACGAGGCCCTGCGGCGTTGCGGCGAACAGCGCACGCCACGGACCGGGATCGCTGCCGAGCCCGCCGAGCAGTTCGGCATTGAGCCGGATGACCGCCCCGCGAAAGCCCGCGGGGGGCGCGCAGCGCGCGGACGCAACCGCCGCGCCTGCAGCCACGGATCGTGATGGCGGATGCGCGACCGCGCCGACCGCTTGCGGACTGGCGCCCGCGGCGCCGGGCGGGATCGGTCCGCCCGTGCGCTGCTCGGGCCACAGCCGCAGGTGCCGCTCGCTCGCGCCCTCGCGGAGCGTGACGGTATCCGGCGCGATCGCGATGACCTTCACCCCGGGTGTGATCTCCTGGCCGACCGCGACCAGCTTCGGACCGCCGGACAGGCTGAACAGCGCGTAGCCCTGCTTCTGCGGCTCGGCGATGATGCCGAGCAGGCGAGCGTTGCCGGACAGCGCTGCATCCGGAGCGACCGCCGAGGGCGGCGCGCGCCCACCGCCGAACAGGTTGGCGGCGATGAGCGTCGCGGCCGGGTCGGCGGGCGCCGTGGCTGCGATGTGCACGGGGGCCGGGCCGAACAGCTGCCATCCCCACCATGCGACGACCGCCGCCAGCGCCGACGACGCAACCAACGTCGCGATCGCGGCGACGAACCGCAGGAAGCGGCCGCCGCTATAATCGCCTGCTTCGCCCAACGCGTGTTCCATCGCGGACTTGAATCCCCTTCTGCAACGACTGCGGCCCTACCCGTTCGAGCGGCTGCGCGCGCTGCACGCCGGCGTGTCGCCCGATCCCGCGAAGAGCGCGATCAACGTGTCGATCGGCGAACCGAAGCACCCGACGCCGCAGTTCGTGATCGATGCGCTCGCACGCGGTGCGATCGACGGCCTGTCGAATTATCCCACGACGGCCGGAACGGTCGCGCTGCGCGAGGCGATCGCGGGCTGGCTTTCGCGCCGCCACGGACTCCCCTCGCTCGACGCCTCGACCGAAGTCCTGCCGGTGCTCGGCAGCCGCGAAGCGCTGTTCTCGTTCGCGCAGGCGATCGTCGATCCGAGCCGCGTCGGCGCCACGGTGGTCGTCCCGAATCCGTTCTACCAGATCTACGAGGGCGCCGCGCTGCTCGCAGGCGCCGCGGTCCATTGCGTCAACGTGGTCGGGGACGGGAGCTTCTCCCATCGATGGAGTGCCGTGCCCGATGACGTGTGGGCGCGCACCCAGCTTCTGTACGTGTGCTCGCCCGACAATCCGACCGGGCACGTTCTCGACCTCGCGGGCTGGCAGCAACTGTTCGAGCTGTCCGATCGGCATGGCTTCGTCATCGCGTCGGACGAGTGCTATTCGGAGATCTACTTCGACGAAGCCCGACCGCCGCTCGGCGCGCTGGGCGCCGCGGCACGGCTGGGGCGGACCGGCTTCCCGCGCGTCGTCGTCTTCGGCAGCCTGTCGAAGCGCTCGAACGCGCCGGGCCTTCGTTCCGGGTACGTCGCCGGCGATCGCACGCTGCTCAAGGCCTTCCTGCAATACCGCACCTACCACGGCTCCGCGATGTCGCAGGCCGTCGCCGTGGCGAGCATCGCGGCCTGGAGCGACGAGGCCCATGTCGTCGCGAACCGCGCCGAGTACGCGGCCAAGTTCGCGCAGGTGACGCCGCGGCTGGCGGCGGCCCTGCCCTGCACGGTTCCCGAAGCGGGGTTCTACCTGTGGGCGAAGACCCCGGGCGACGACGCCGCGTTCGCGCGCAGGCTGTTCGCCGAGGAGAACGTTGTCGTGCTGCCGGGGAGC
>DATGDG010000141.1:0-7642 GCA_035311025.1 Casimicrobiaceae bacterium | reverse complement strand
GCACGTAGGCTTCGAGCTCGCCGAAAGTTGCGAACACCGGATCGGCGCCGAAATACTGGCCGATCCGCGCCAGCGCGGTGGGCTCGATGGCCGGTCCGACGTCGTTGACGACCAGCCTCGCGACCGGGGACTTCGGTTGCGCCGCGGCGATGATGCCCAACAATCCGCCCATCGAGGTGCCGACCCAGGAGACGCGCTCGACGCCGCTGGCTGCGATCAGCGCAGTGAGCGTCCCGAGGTAGGTCGGGAACACGTAGTCCATCGGATCGGCGAGCCAGTCGCTTGCGCCGCGTCCAGGCATGTCGACGGCCAGCACGCGGTGCGTCGTCGAGAGGGCTTCGCCGATGACGTCGAAATCACGCCCGTTGCGCCCGACGCCATGCACGCAGACGACGACGGCGGGGTTGTCGGGTGCCCCCCACTCGTAATAGACGACGCGGTGAAAGCCATGCGGGCAAAGGCCGAGGAAGTGCCCGGTGCGCGGGGAGGATCGGGTCAGCATGCGCGATCGTCTCAATCGTCGGCGGCCAGCGTCCGCTCGAGGATCAGCAGCATCGACGCCGTCGCACCCCAGATGTAGCGCTCCCTCCAGGGAATCGCCCAGTAGTCACGGCGCATCTCGCCGATCATCCGGTAATGGCGCTGGTGGTGCGTGCGATCGAGCAGGAAGTCGAGCGGCACCTCGAATGCGTCGGCGACCTCGACCGGGTCGGGGACCAGCTCGAAAGGTGGCTCGATCCAGCCGACGACCGGGCGCACGCTGTAGCCGGTGACCGTCACGTAGGTGGCAAGCTCGCCGAGCACTTCGACTTTCGCCGGCGGCAAACCGATCTCCTCGGCCGTCTCGCGCAGCGCCGTCGCAGCAGATCCGGAGTCACCCGCGTCGACACGGCCGCCCGGGAAGCTGATCTGCCCCGGATGATCGGGGAGATCGGCGCTGCGCTGCGTCAGCAGGACTTGCAGGCCATGCGGCCGATTGACCAGGGGCACGAGGACCGCCGCGGGCACCGGCGTCCCTTCGCGCCCGGGCAACCGGAAGCCGTCGCTCATGCCCTGCGCGCCAGGCGGCGCAGGGCGCGCAAGCCGTTGCGCGAGCCAATCCCGCTGCAATGGTGGTGGGAGGTCGAACAGGGAGAGCCGTTGAATCGCTGCCATCGAGAACCGGCCACCGAAGCGACGGCGACCATTCGCGATCATACCGCGCCGACGCCGCTTGCGGCGCGTGCCCATCCTCTACAATGGCGCATGTCCGCCAACGGCCTGATCCTCTATGTCCACGGCGCCCGCGACCCGCGCTGGGCGGAGCCTTTCACCCGGCTTCGCGACCGCATCGCGAAGCGCAGGCCTGCGCTGCCCGTCGCCGTCGCTTTCCTCGAGCACATGTCGCCGGACCTCGCACAAGCGGCCATCGATATCGCCGCGCGCGGCGCCGACCGGATCCGCGTCGTGCCGATGTTCTTCGGTCGCGGCGGCCACCTGCGCGAGGACCTGCCGCGACAGATCGAGGCGGCGCGCGCGAGGCTGCCTGGCATCGTCCTCGAGCTGACCGAGGCTGCCGGCGAGAGCGATGCCGTGCAGGAAGCGCTCGCCACCTTCGTGCTGGACGGGCTTCAGGACAGCAGCAGGTAGCCCGCGAGCGCGGCGAGCAGCAGGAACGGCAGCGAGTACGCGTGGAAAGCCAGCCACGCGCGGCGATCGCCCGACAGGCGCAGTGCGATCAGGTTCGCGAGCGAACCGATCATCAGGCCGAAGCCCCCGACGCCGACCGCATAGGCGATGACCCGCCAGTCCTGCGAATAGACGGCGAGTGCGATCGCGGCAGGAACGTTGCTCACCGCCTGCGACAGGACGATGCCGGCGAAGTACAGGTGCATCGGCGCGCCGAGGTCGAGGCCTGCGACCCATGCGCGCACCGGCGCCGCGTCGGCGAGCGTGCGCAGGTCGACGAACATCAGCACGAATACCAGCAGCAGCCCCCAGTCGATCTCGGCCAGCAGGCGCCGGCGCAGCACGGCGAAGACCGCGAACACGGCCGCCAGAGCCCAACCCACCCGGTGCAGGTCGGTCAGCACCAGGAAGGGGACGATCAGCAGCAGCGATACGGCGAGCAGCGAACGGTCGACCGCCGTGATCGCGGTGCGGTCGCGCACGCGTATCCGTCGCGCGGGAAAGGCCCAGGTGGCTAGCGCGAGGAGCAGCAGCATCAGGACTGCGACCAGGGGCAGCATCGCGACAATGAATCCGCCGAAGGAGATTCCCCACTGCTGCCACAGGAAGATGTTCTGCGGATTGCCGATCGGCGTCAGCGTCGAACCGACGTTGACGGCGAGCGCCTCGAACACGACCAGCCGCGTCGAGGGCAGATGGGCGATGCGGGCGAGACCGACGGTCAAGGGCACGACGACGAACAGGGCAACGTCGTTGGTCAGCACCATCGAGAGCAGCGCCGCACCGATGACCAGTCCGAGCGCCGCGCTCCGCTCGGAACTCACGCGCCCGATCAGCCAGTGGCCGAGATGCTGCAATGCGCCGCTCGCCTCGACACCCTTGGTCAGCAGCAGCAGGCCGGCGAGCGCGCCGATCGTCGGCCAGTCGACCCGCGATGGATACGCGGCGGCGCCCGTCGGGACGACGAGGGTCAGGATGGCGAGTACGACCAGCAACCCGAGGAAGAAGCGGTCGCGGCGCAGTGCCTTCAGCGAGGGAGGAAGCAAAACCGACAGCGTCGGTCGGGCGCGTGGGGGTGCCTGGCTCACGCTGGGGGTCGGCCGGTGGAAAAGCGTCGATGGTATCAATCTGGGGTGTCGCGCCCCGGCGCTTGATCGCCGTCAAGGCATCGACGACCCGGCTTGATATCGTCGGTCAATGCTTCCCCGCAATCGCTGGTTCATCGCTGCTGCGCTCGTCTACGCCCTGCTCGGCGGATTGCTCGGCTTGGGGTGGCTGGCGCTCCCGGCGGCTCTGCCGGCGCTCGCGCTGCGGGCCCATGCCCACCTGATGCTGGTCGGCTTCGTCGGAATGATGATCTTCGGCGTCGGTCTGCACGTGCTGCCGCGGTTCACCGGGCGAGCGTTGTATTCGGAGCGCCTTGCCGATGTCCAGTTCGCTTGCGTCAATGTCGGTCTGATCGCAATGGTCGCAGGCTGGCTGGGCGGCGCGCATCTGGCGGCCGAAGCAGGCGGTGGCTTGCTCTGGGCGGGCTTCTTCCTGTTCGCGGTCAACGTCGTCGCGACGGTGCGCCCCTGGGCGCGGCGGGGGTAGCATTGACAGCATCGTTCGACGCGCTGTTCGCAGCCTGCGGGGAGGCCTGAGCGATGGCCGAATACAGCGGCTGCGAGTTGCCCGAAGACCTCTGGTACGACCTCGACTATCTGTGGGCGAGGCCGAACGACGATGGCACGTTCACGCTCGGGATGACGGATCCGGCGCAGACGATGGCCGGGCGCGTCGTGGCTGCCACCTTCCGCAAGGTGGGGGTGCACCGCAGCGCGGGACGCAGCGTCGCTACGCTCGAGTCCGGCAAGTGGGTGGGTGGCGTGCCGGCACCCTTCGACGCGACGATCGAACGCGTCAATCCCGCAGTCGTCGATGATCCGGGACTCGTCAACGTCGCGCCTTACACCGACGCCTGGCTGGTCGTTCTGCGGCCGGACGACCTGCAGGCCGCATATCGGCGGCTCTCGCGCGGCCCCGAGGCGATCGAGGCCCTCAAGGCGTGGATCGACAAATACCGGCTGCAGTGCATGCGCTGCACGCAATGACGCTCCGAGTGCAATTGCTGGTCTCCGAGTGGTGCGCTCCCTGCCGCGGCGCAGAGGAGGCCTGGCGCACCGTCGCCCGGAAGAAGTCCTTCGCCTTCGAGGTGCTCGATGTGGCGCAACCCGAGGGTCGGTCGATCGTTGCCCGGCTGGGAATTCGCACCGTGCCGGCGACGGTCATCGATGGCCAGCTCAAGCACCTCGGCGTGCCGTCGCTCGGCGAGGCGACGGGTCTCGTCGCGGCAGCACCGGACCGCGATGACGCGGTCGCCGACTCGCGCTATGTCGGCCTGAGCCTCGAAGCGACCAGCGCCTGGTCGATCGCGTCGTCCGCGATCTATCTCGCGCTGGCCGGCGCCGCGCTGGTGTTCGGGGGCGGCATCGCCGGAGACGCGCCGTGGCGTGCCGCGGCGCTGCACGTCTACGGCATCGGCTTTGTCGGGTTCATCGTGCTCGGCCTGGGCGAGCACCTGCTGCCACGCTTCACCGGAGCGCCGATCCGGGTGGGCGCGGCGGCATGGACGCAATTCGGCCTGGTCCATGCCGGGACCTTCCTGATGGCTGCAGGCTTCCTGCTCGATTGGCGGGCAGTCGTGATCGCCGGGGGCGTTGCCGCCTGGGCCGCGTTCGCCCTGTTCACCTGGCGTGTGGCCCCGGTACTGCGCCACGCCGCGGTGGCCGATCGAGCGGAGTGAATCCCCGAATCCGCAGGTCGGGTCCGGACCGCTGCGGCGTCACCGGTCATCGAAGCGCGCCGGGAAGCGTGCCCGAGGCGCGTTTGATGCGCATCAAGGAAGCGCCGTGCACCCCGGTCCAGCATTACGCGTGCCCGCGAATTCACGAACGCCAATGGAACTGGTCTGTCCGGCGGGCAGCCTCCCGGCGCTGAAGGCCGCCGTCGACCACGGCGCCGACTGCGTCTATACCGGGTTCAAGGACGAGACCAACGCCCGCAATTTTGCGGGCCTCAACTTCACGCTCGCCGACCTCGAGACCGGCATCCGCCACGCGCACGCGCGAGGCGCCCGGGTCTTCGTCGCGATCAACACCTACCCTCAGGCCGACAACTGGACGCGGTGGTGCGAGGCGGTCGACCGCGCGGCGTCGATGGGCGTCGATGCGGTGATCGTCGCCGACCTCGGGCTCATCGATTACGCGACGCGCCGCCATCCGCAGCTGAACGTGCATCTATCGGTGCAGGGCTCGGCGACCAGCTACGAGGCGATCAACTTCTACGCCGAGCGTTTCGGAATCCGGCGCGCCGTGCTGCCGCGGGTCCTCACGCTGCCGCAGGTGGCTGCGGTGATCGACAAGGCGGCGACCGAGATCGAGGTGTTCGGTTTCGGCAGCCTGTGCGTGATGGTCGAAGGCCGCTGCCAGCTGTCGTCGTACGTGACCGGGCAGAGCCCGAACCTTCGCGGCGTCTGCTCGCCGGCCTCCGCCGTGCGCTGGAGCGAGACGCGCGATGGCCGCGAGGTGCGGCTGAACGGCGTCCTGGTCGACCGTTACGCCGCCGACGAGACCGCAGGCTATCCGGTGCTGTGCAAAGGCCGCTACGAAGTCGACGGGCATCGCTACTACCCGATCGAGGAGCCGGTCAGCCTCAACGCGCTGGCATTGCTCCCGCAGTTGCGGCAAATCGGCGTGCGCGCGGTCAAGATCGAAGGCAGGCAGAGGAGCCCCGCCTACGTCGCGAGCGTCACGGCGGTCTGGCGGGCGGCGATCGATGCCTGCGAAGCGGATCCGGATGCCTATGCGGTCCATCACGACTGGGCATCGCAACTGACCCGCGTGTCCGAGGGACAGCAGGTCACGCTCGGCGTCTACCATCGGTCGTGGCGATGACCGTGCCACGCCTTTCGCTGGGCCCGAATCCCTACTACTGGCCGCGGGCCCGGGTCGAGGCCTTCTACGACGAGGCGATCGCAAGTCCGTTGGACATCGTCTACCTGGGCGAGGTCGTCTGCGGCAAGCGTCACGAGCTGGTACTCGACGACTGGATCGCGATCGGCCGGCGCCTTGCCGCGGCCGGCAAGGAGGTCGTGCTCTCGGTCCTTGCGCTGCCCGAATCGGAGACAGACCTGCGCGTGTTGCGCCGAGTGGTCGGCAATGGCGAATTCACCATCGAGGCGAACGACATGGGCGCCGTCCGCCTCGCCGCCGAGGCACGCGTTCCGTTCGTCATCGGTCCGCACGTCAACGCCTACAATCCCGCGGCGCTGGCGCTGCTTCATGGTTGCGGCGCCGTGCGCTGGGTGGCGCCGATCGAGCTCGGCCGCAGGGATTTCGACGTCCTGCAGGGTGCTGCCCTGCCAGGCATCGCCGTGGAAGTGTTCGCCTATGGCCGGCTGCCGCTCGCCTTTTCCGCGCGCTGCTTCACGGCGCGCGCCCACGACCGCGGCAAGGACGACTGCGGCTTCGCCTGCATCGACGATCCGGACGGCATGCCGCTCGCAACCATCGACGGTGTACCGCTGTTCGCTCTGAACGGCATCCAGACGCAGTCGTGGCGTCCGGCAAGCCTCGCGGGCGTCCTGGACGAGGTGAGGGCGCTTGCGATCGACGTGCTGCGCATCACCCCGCAGGCGCGACACAGCTTCGACGTGGTCCGCGCGTTTCGCTCGTGCCTCGATGGCAGCGTCGCGCCTGCCGAGGCGGAGGCTGCGTTGGAGGAGCTCACGGGCACCGCCGGCAGCATTGGCTACTGGCGCGGAACGGCCGGCATGGATCCGCCCGTGTCCTGTCCGATCGCATGAGCGTCGCCGGAAGGGTGGACCGGGCCGGAGCCGGCGGCGGGGCCGTGCCGTGGCGGCTGCCATCGCCGCTGCGTGCCGTCGTGTCGCGCCTGCCGCAGTTTCCGCCTTCGGCGGCGCTGTCGGCGGCGCTGAACGCGGGACTCCTGCCTCGCGTCGATGCCGCCACCCTCGCCGGGCTCGAAGGCAAGGTCGTGCGCATCGAGCTGCGCGACGCCGGAACCGCCCTGACGCTGCGCTGTCGGTCGGGACGATTCCATCCCGTGTCGTCGCTTGCCGCGGCCGACGTGACCATCGGCGCGTGCGTCCACGATTTCGCGCTGCTTGCCCTTCGGCGCGAGGATCCCGACACGCTGTTCTTCGCGCGGCGGCTGACGATCGAGGGCGACACCGAAACCGGCTTGATCGTCAAGAACATGCTCGACGCAGCGGACGCGTCGTCGCTGGTCGCTGCCTTCGAGGCGGCCGAGGCGCTCGTTTCGCGGCTGCGGGCGTTCTGGCGCGCCTGAGTCCCATCGACGCCCGGTCGGGCCGCGTGCGCGGGCGCGCAGGCGGAAGCGGCGTCCCGCATCCGCTGCGTTGACCGGACGCGGTCCGCCCGCATACCCTGCCGTCCTCGTCCGCCGAATCTTTTTCACCTGCACGACACCGGAGGAAACCCGTGCCGCGACCGATCCTCGCCGAAGCCCGCATCCATCCCGAGATCCGCGAAAGGATCGCGACCCGCCATGTCGAGATCGTGAACGACGTCGAGGCGGCGATCGCCGGCAGCGACGTGGTCGTCGTCGGCATGGCGCAGAACCCGCACGTGAAGCGCGCGCGCCGGGCGCTCGCGCGGGCGGGAATTGCCTGCCGGTACCTGGAATACGGCAGCTATCTGGGTCAATGGCGACGACGCAACGCGCTCAAGATGTGGTCGGGCTGGCCGACGTTTCCGATGGTGTTCGTCAAGGGCGTGTTGATCGGCGGCGCCAGCGATCTTGCGCGCCTGATCGCGGGCGGCGAGCTGCAGCGGATGCTGTCGGGGCCGGAAGGGAAAGGCGAGGGCGCGTAAACTCGGCGCGTTGCTCAACGCACGACGAGGTGAATGGTGGAAAAGCGGATGCTGGGGCAGGGACTGGAAGTGTCGGC
>DATGDG010000140.1:0-2803 GCA_035311025.1 Casimicrobiaceae bacterium | reverse complement strand
GGGAGCGCTACTCGGCCCGGATCATCGCCTCGAAGCGCGGGTTCCCACGCAGTGACGCGAGGTCCCCGTCGTTGCGCATCCAGCCGCGGTGGCCGGTGCCGCCGTGGGCGACCGTTTGCTCGAGGCAATCGAGGGCCTGCTCGGTCCTACCGAGCCGCGCGTACACGCAGCCGACGTTGTAGAGGATGAGCGGGTCCTCGGGGTCGATCGCGAGCGCCCGGCCAACCCATGCCTCCGCCTGATCGCGCCGGCCCAACGCGATCGCATCGAGCGCGCCCATGTAATAGGCTCGAGCATCGTCGGGGTACATCTCGACGTGCTTTTCGACAATCTGATACGAGCGTTCAAACGCCGTCCTGGCGTCCTCCGCGCGGCCCAGGTCCGCGTAGATCGTACCGAGCAGCGACAGGGCCTGATAGTCTTCCGGCCGGACCCGCGCCGCTTCCACGAACCAGCGCCCCGCTTCCTCCAGGTTCCCCTGCAGAAAGCACAAGCGTCCGTAGAAATAGTAGGCTTCGAACAGCTTCGGGCTGAGCTTGATGGCGGTCTCGAACTCGCGCCTGGCTTCGTCCCATCGTTTGGCGACGGTGAGCGCGACGCCGCGGGCCTCGTGTGCTTCGGCCAGCGCTGGATCCAGCTCGAGCGCGCGCAGGCTCATCCGCTCCGCCTCCTCGCGGTAGGTCTCGTTGGCGTCGAACCAGGTGTAGAGCGAGGAACAGCAGTCGGCGATCCCGGCATAGGCCAGCGCATAGCCGGCGTCGATTTCGATGGCGCGCGTGAACATCTGGCGGGCGAACAGCAGGCTCTTCTTGCGCCACTGGTGGAAGAAGCCGCGGCCCCGCAGGTAGTAGTCGTAGGCCGCGACGTCGGCCGTCTGCGGCTTGACGATCGCTTTCGCGTGATCGGTCATCACGACGCGCAGCGCCCGCGCGATGTTCTGTGCGATCTCGTCTTGAATGGCGAACACGTCCTCGAGCTCGCGGTCGTAGCGTTCCGACCACAGCTGATAGCCGTCGGCCACCTTCAGGAGCTGGGCCGTGATGCGGAGCCGGTTCCCGGCCTTGCGTACACTGCCTTCGAGCACGTGGTCCACCTGGAGCTTGCGACCGATCTCGCGGATGTCTTCGCTCTTGCCCTTGAATGCGAACGCGCTGGTGCGCGAGGCGACGCGCAGCTCGTCGATCCGCATCAGGGCGTTGATCAGCTCCTCGGCAATGCCCTCGCAGAAGTACTCCTGGTCGCGCTGCGGGCTCATGTCGGCGAACGGCAGCACCGCCACTGACTTGGAGACCGGCGCGGACTTGCCGCCGACCGCTGGCTGACTCACGGTCGAGACGCCGGGAGGCGTGGATCCGGAGTGCAGTGCCTGGGCGAACTCGGTCGCCGTGGCGAAGCGCTCGGCCGGCTCCTTGGCGAGGGCTTTCGCGACGGTCCGCTCTACGCTCTCGGGGAGCCCGGCACGGACCGCCCGCAGCGATGGTACCGGCTGGGTGAGGTGCTTGACCAGCATCGCCTGCGGCGTCGTGGCCTCGAAGGGATGGCGGCCGGCCAGCATTTCGAACAACACGCAGCCCAGGCTGTAGACGTCGCTCCGGCCGTCGATGTCCTCCGCGCCGCCGGCCTGTTCGGGGCTCATGTAGGCCGGCGTGCCCACCGTGGATCCGGTTTGCGTCAGGTGCTCCCCGGCGGCCGAGGTGACGGCTTTCGCGATGCCGAAATCGGTGACGACGGCTTCGCCCTGATGCAGCATCACGTTCTCGGGTTTGATGTCCCGGTGGACGACGCCGGTGCTGTGGGCGTACCCCAGGGCGCTCGCCACATGGCGCGCGATCTCGAGCGCCTCGTCGAGCGGCAGCTGCTTCTCGCGGTTGAGGCGCTGCCGCAGGGATTCCCCCTCGATGTACGGCATGACGTAGTAGAGGAACTCGCCCGCCTGACCCGAGTCGTGAAGGGATACGATGTGAGGATGGGAGAGCCGGGCGGCGACCTTGATCTCGCGCAGGAACCGGTCGGGCCCGAGCGAGGCCGCCAGATCGGGGTGCAGCACCTTCACGGCGACCTGGCGGTCGTGCTTGCGGTCCCGGGCAAGGTACACCGTGGCCATGCCACCGCGGCCGATCTCGCGCTCGATCGCGTAGCGGTCGGCCAGCGCAGCTTGAACTTTTTCGAACAACGGCATCCGGGGGTCGTCGGTCAGGGCAGGAAAGGATATCCATTCGACCGGCGCGCGGCCAGAGGAATAGCTTATGTGCATGAAGATCGCGGAGGAGCCATGACGGAAGCGGCGCCGGAGCGCAGCGCTGCAGGGGTCGGCCTCGGCGCCCTCGCCCACCGCAATTTCCGGCTCTTCCTCTTCGGTCAGGGCACGTCGCTCGTCGGCACCTGGATGCAGACGGTGGCGCTGGGGTGGCTGGTGCTCCAGCTCACCAACTCGCCGTTCGCCATCGGGCTGAACTCGGCGCTGCGCGCCCTGGGCGTGCTGCTGTTCACGCTGTACGCCGGCATCGTCGCCGACCGGGTGGACAAGCGCCGCCTCGTCATCCTCACCCAGGCGCTGCAGATGGTCGAGGCCCTGGCCCTCGCCGTGCTGGTGTGGACCCATGTCGTGGCGGTGTGGCAGGTGATGGCGCTGGCGCTGTTCGTCGGCATCGTCAACGCCTTCGACATCCCTACGCGGCAGGCGTTCATGGTCGACATGGTGGGGAAAGAGGACCTGATGAACGCCATCGCGTTGAACTCGTCGATGTTCAATGCAGCGCGGGTGGTGGGGCCGGCGCTCGGGGGCGCGTTGATCGGCCTGCTC
>DATGDG010000139.1:0-2781 GCA_035311025.1 Casimicrobiaceae bacterium | reverse complement strand
GCCGCCCCGACGCGTCGGTGGCAATCTGATTCGTCCCGCTCCGATTCGCGCCGATCCGACTCGGGCCGATCCGGTTCGTCGGGCGGATGCCGCGATGGGCGCGCGGCAAGGGCCACTCGCGCAGGGCGCCAGCGGCGCAGTCGTCGTGAAGCGGGTGGGGCGGCAAGCGAGCCCGTTCGCATCGTGGAGTTCCGGATGTCCTCGAGCGCCGCCGCACCGGGACCCGCTCGACGACGAGACTTGCGCCAACGAAGCTCCGGCGCGAGACCCGGTCGCCGCCCGCCACGAGGCAGAATGGATGTTCAGCGCCGGCAGCGAAGCGTGCCCGCGGCGGCGTAGCGTGCCGGCGGCGGCGTAGCGTGCGGACGGCAGCGCCGCGTGGCGGGCGCGAGGGCGTCAGACGCGCTTGGCGAGCGCCGGTGCGAGACCGACGTAGGTCGACGGCGACAGCGCGAGCAATCGCGCCTTGGCGTCCGCCGGCAGCGCCAGCGTGCCGATGAATTCGCGCAGCGACTCGGCCGTCATCCCGGTCCTGCCGCGGGTCAGCGCCTTCAGCTGCTCGTAGGGCTCCGGCAGCCCGTAACGGCGCATCACCGTCTGGATCGCCTCGGCGAGCACTTCCCAGTTGGCGTCGAGATCGGCGCCGATGCGCACCGGATCGGCCTCCAGTTTGGCCAGACCCTGGCGCAGGGACGCCCAGCCGAGCAGCGCATGGCCGAGCGCGACGCCCAGGTTGCGCAGCACCGTCGAATCGGTCAGGTCGCGCTGCCAGCGCGACACCGGCAGCTTTTCCGCGAGATGCCGCAGCATCGCGTTGGCGAGCCCGAGGTTTCCTTCCGAGTTCTCGAAATCGATCGGATTGACCTTGTGTGGCATCGTCGACGAACCCACCTCGCCCTCACGCATCCTCTGCCTGAAGTAGCCCAGCGACACGTAGCCCCAGATGTCGCGGTCGAGGTCGATCAGCACCGCGTTCGCGCGGGCGACGGCGTCACAGTACTCGGCGATGCAGTCGTGCGGCTCGATCTGCGTCGTGTACGGATTGAACTCGAGGCCGAGGCTCACGACCGTCCGCGCCGCGAGCCTTTCCCAGTCCACGTCCGGATAGGCGATGACGTGCGCGTTGTAGTTGCCGACGGCACCGTTCATCTTGCCCTTGATCGGAAGCTTCGCAAGCGCCGCGATCTGGCGCTCGAGACGCGCATAGACGTTCGCGACTTCCTTGCCGAGCGTCGTCGGAGTGGCCGCCTGTCCGTGGGTGCGCGAGAGCATCGGCAGTGCGGCGTGCGCGTGCGCGAGCTTTTTCAGGTCGGCGGCGACGGCCTCGAGCGTGGGCACGAGCACGCTCTCGCGCGCCTCGCGCAGGGCGAGGCCGTAGGACAGGTTGTTGATGTCCTCGGAGGTGCAGGCGAAATGGATGAACTCGGCGACGCGTGCGACCTCGGGCAGGTCGGCGAACCGCTCCTTGAGCCAGTACTCGACCGCCTTGACGTCGTGATTGGTCTTGCGCTCGATCGCCTTGACCCGCGCTGCATCGGCCGGCGAGAACGAGGCACCGACTTCGGCGATCCGCGCCCTGGCCTCCGCTGAGAACGCTGCGACTTCGGGAATGGCCGGCTCATCGGCGAGGGCCAGCAGCCACGCGAGCTCGACGCGGATCCGCTGCCGGATCAGCGCGAATTCGGAGAACTGCTCGCGCAGTGCGTCGACCTTGCCGGCGTAGCGGCCGTCGAGCGGCGAGAGCGCGGTCAATCGGGCGTTTTCAGTCGCATCCATCATCATTTCCGGCCTCGATCGAGTTTAGCACGCACGCCCAAGCGCGACCGCGCTGCCGCCGGCGACCGCGCGCGGAGGAACGCGCCGGCACGCGGGCGATTTCGAGCCGCAGAACAGGGGGTGCGATGCTATACTTTTCGAATTCCGGAACCGCGCATCCGACGCGCTCATTCGTGCTGAAACTGATTGCCTCTCCGACCAGCCCCTACGCGCGCAAGGTGCGCATCGCACTTGCCGAGAAGAAGATCGAGTACCAGCTGGTCCTCGCCTCGCCGATGGATCCGGGCAACCCGGTTCATGAGTGGAACCCGCTGGGCAAGCTGCCGGTACTGATACTCGACGACGGCACGCACCTGTACGACTCGCGCGTGATCGTCGAGTACATCGATCTGGTGAGCCCCGTGTCGCGCCTGATCCCGGAGCCGGCGCGCCAGCGGATCGCCGTCAAGAAGTGGGAAGCCCTGGCCGACGGGGTCTGCGACGCGACCTCGGCGATCGTCAACGAGCGGCGGCGACCTGAATCGCAGCGGAGCAGCGACTGGATCGACCGCCAGCGCCGCAAGATCGAGAGCGGAACCGCGGAGCTGTCGCGCGAACTGGGCGACCGGGCGTGGTGCTACGGCGAAGCCTGCTCGCTCGCCGACATCGCGACCGGCTGCGCGCTGGGTTATCTCGATCTGCGATATACGGAACTTTCCTGGCGGGAGCTGTATCCGAATCTGGCCCGCCTTGCCGAGAAGCTCGGCAAGCGGCCTTCGTTCGCCGACACCGCCCCGCCCGCTGCCTGAACGCTGCAGCGCGGGGCACCCACCAAGAGGAGCCCCAATGAGCCGGCAACCCAAAAGCGCACGAGTCGCGGCGTCCGCGGCAAGCATCGCCCTGCTGATGACAACCGCCGCGTACGCCTCCGCCCCGACGGAAGTCATCCACATCAAGCTCGAAGACCCGTCGACCGGCCCTTCGGTCACGAAGATGCAGATTGTCCTAGACCGCGACGTGGTCAAG
>DATGDG010000138.1:0-2284 GCA_035311025.1 Casimicrobiaceae bacterium | reverse complement strand
GGGCATGGCAGCGAGGGTCGCCCCATCCGCCGGCGCATCGATCGAGGCAGCGGCGGACCCGGGCGACCGCTGCGACTATAGTAATCTAACCCTGGTCCCCGCCCTGTCCGGGACGCCAAAGGTGTGCCCCCCGATGACCGTGCTCCGCGTGCTTTCCTCCTTCATGTTCGCCGCCCTCGCGCTTGCTGCGGCCACCGCCGCTGCGCAGCCTGCGACGGCGGCCGCCGTCAGGCCGGTCGCGGCGCAATCCGAGAGCGGTGCCGGCGCGGGCATGTCAACCGACCTGTTCTACCGGTTGCTCCTCGGCGACGTCGCGTTGCAGCGGGGCCATCCCGATGTCGCGGCGCGCGCCTATATCGATGCCGCGAAGGAAGCGAAGGATCCGCGGCTCGCAAGCCGTGCGACGGAGATTGCGATCAACAGCCGCCAGCGCCCGCTGGTCGAGGAGGCGGCCACGCTGTGGAGCAAGCTCGATCCGACCGCCGAACGTCCGAAGCAGGTGCTCGCCGCACTCGCCGCCAACGGGGGTCACGGCGACCTTCCCCTGTCAGCCGGCGCGGAGGAGCTGCGATCGCGGATCGAGCACGTGCTGTCGCAGGCCGCCCTGTCGGGCCAGGGTGTCGGCCCGGTCTTCCTGCAGCTCAACGGCCTGTTCGCGCAGCAATCCGACAAGCGCGCCGTGCTCGACCTGATCCGCGATGTCGCGCAGCCTTATCCGACGAGCGCGGAAGCCCATTTCGCCGTCGCACTTGCCGCGTTCGTCGTGCGCCCGGGCGACGAGGGCACCGAGGCGGTGGCGGCCAATGAGATCGATCGCGCGCTGGCGCTCAAGCACGATTGGGACCGCGCGGCCGTGCTGAAGGGCGAGATCCTTGCGCGCAAGTCGAAGGCCGCGCAGATCGCCTGGCTCGAGTCCTTCGTCGCAAAGGACCCTTCGTCGAAAGCCGCCAACGGCGCGCTCGCCCAGGCCTACCTCGGGGAGAAGCGCTACGCCGACGCGCGCGCGCTGATGCAGAAACTGTGGGACCGCGACCCCTCGGCGCACGAGCTCGAGTTCGCCGTCGCGGCGATCTCGCTGCAGATGAAGGATTACCCGGAAGCCGAGCGGCTGTTCACCGAACTGAAGCACGCCGGCTACGGCGAGCCGGGCGCGATGGACCTCTACCTCGCCCAGATCGCCGAGGAGCAGAAGCAGTACGACAAGGCGATCGAGCACTACCGCACGGTCACCGACGGCGACCGTGCGTGGCTCGCGAAGCTTCGGATCGGCGTGATGTACGGCAAGGAAGGCAAGGTCGAGCAGGCGCAGCAGTGGCTCGCGGGCCTCGACGCGGTCACGCCCGAGCAGAAGATCCAGGTCCGACAGACCCAGGCGCAGGTCCTTCGCGAAGCGGGCGACGACGCCGGGGCGTACCGCGTGCTCGAGAAGGGCCTCGCCGACCACCCCGACGCAACCGACCTGATCTACGACCTCGCGATGGTGGCGGAGAAGCTGAATCGCGTCGACGAGGCCGAGGCGCGGCTGAAGCACCTGGTCGAGCTCAAGCCCGACGACGCGCAGGCGCTCAACGCGCTGGGCTACACGCTGGTCGATCGCACGCCGCGCACGAACGAGGGTTACGCGCTGATCGAGCGGGCGCACAAGCTCTCGCCCGAGGACCCGTTCATCCTCGACAGCATGGGCTGGGCGCTCTACCGGCTGGGTCGTCTCGACGAAGCCGAGAAATACCTGCAGCGCGCGCTCGACGACCAGCCCGACCCCGAGATCGCCGCGCACCTGGGCGAGGTCCTGTGGCGCAAGGGCGACCGCGAACGCGCGCGCGCGCTGTGGAAGGAGCAACTCGCGGCCCATCCTGACAACGCCGTGCTCAAGGAGACGATCCGGAGGCTCGAGCCATAGCGATGCGCGCCGCGCTGGCCGCCCTCGCCGCGTGCATACTCGCGGCCTGCGCGGCACTGCCTCCGGCGCCGGTCGCGCCTGCCGTCGCGCCCGACGTCGCGTTCACCCTCGACGGGAGGATTTCCGCGCGCCATGGCGACCAGGGCGTCGCAGGCGCGTTCACCTGGATTCACCGACCCGGACGCGACGCGATCGACCTCTCGGATCCGCTCGGCCAGACGCTCGCCAAGATCGACGGGGACGCGGCCGGCGTGCGGCTTCGCCTGCCCGACGGAAGGACCGAAAGCGCCCCCGATTGGGGAACGCTGACCGGGCGCGCGTTCGGCGTGACGATTCCGGTCGAGGGCCTCGCGTTCTGGATTCGCGGAGAGCCTCGCGCAGGCG
>DATGDG010000137.1:0-3863 GCA_035311025.1 Casimicrobiaceae bacterium | reverse complement strand
CGTGCCGCGCCCCGGTTCGCCGCGAACGCCGCGACGTTGACGATGCGTCCGCCCCTCCCGTCGAGCATGTGCGGGACGACCGCGTGCGCGGCGTGGACCAGGCTGCGCACGTTGATGTCGAAGACGAAGTCCAGGGTCTCGTCGGAGAGTTCGTGCACGGCTTCGCCCATCCTGAAACCCCCGACGATGTTGCACAGCGCGTCGATCCGGCCGAAGCGGCCGGCTGCCGTAGCGATGGCGCGATCGACGTCGTCGCGATCGAGGAGGTCGGCAGCGACGAGCTGGCGGCGCGGTGTCTCCGCGCCGAATGCGTCGACGAGGGGGCCGCGGTGGCGCTCGACCAGCACCAGGTTCGCCCCTGCGGCGTCGAATGCCGAGGTGACGGCGCGGCCGAGCTGCCCTGCGGCGCCGGTCACGACGACGGTCCGATCGCGAAAATCCATGTCGGGCTTCCTCCCTGCTGCCTCACGGACGGACATACTACCGCGGCAGGCGCGCGCGCCGTAGCTTGCCGGCGTCGCGCCGCCGTGCGAGGCTCTCCTGCGTGAAGCTCTTCCTCTGCGGCGACGTGATGACCGGGCGGGGCATCGACCAGATCCTGCCGCATCCGGGCAACGCGCAGCTGCACGAACCGTACATGCGCTCGGCGCAAGGCTACGTCGACCTCGCCGAGGAAGCGTCGGGACCGATCCCGCGCCCCGTCGGCTTCGACTACGTCTGGGGCGACGCCCTCGCGATCCTCGAGCGCGAGCGCCCCGATGCGCGGATCGTCAACCTGGAGACGGCGATCACCACCGCAGACGACGCGTGGCCGGGCAAATCCATCCATTACCGAATGCATCCGGACAACGTCGGCTGCCTTTCCGCAGCGGGCATCGACTGCTGCGCGCTTGCCAACAACCACGTGCTCGACTGGGGCTACGACGGTCTCCGCTCGACCCTCGCCACCCTGCACGGCGCGGGGATACGAACCGCCGGCGCGGGGACGACGCTCGCCGCAGCCAAGGCACCCGCGATCGTCGACGCTGCAGTGGGCTCGCGCGTGCTGGTGTTCGCGATGGGGATGGCGAGCGCGGGGGTGATGCACGACTGGGCCGCGACCGACGATCGTCCGGGCGTCAATCTGCTGGGCGGGCTCTCGCAGGATGCGGTGCGGGCGATCGCGCGCCAGGTCCGCGAGGTGAAGAGAGCCGGTGACACCGTCGTCGTGTCGATCCACTGGGGCTCGAACTGGGGCTACGGCATAGAGCCCGCGCAGCGGGAATTCGCGCATCGGCTGATCGACGAGGCGGGGGTCGACGTCGTTCACGGCCACTCGTCGCATCACCCGATCGGCATCGAGATCCACGAGCGCCGGCTCGTCCTCTACGGCTGTGGCGATTTCATCAACGACTACGAAGGCATCCGCGGCTACGAGGTGTTCCGCCCGGACCTCACCGCTGCATACCTTCCGACGTTCGCGTCGACCGGGTGCCTCGCCACGCTCTCGCTGGCGCCGATGCGCATCGACCACCTGCGGGTCAATCGCGCGACGGCGGCCGAGGCGCGCTGGCTCGCGCAGGCGCTGACGCGCGTTTCCCGCGATTTCGGGGTCCATCTCGCCGTCGAAGGCGATGGCGATGATCTGCGACTGGTCGCCGGATGGGGTTGACCGTCCTGGCGTGGCGGCCGACGCAGGTTCACGTGAGCGATGCGGGTTGACGTGAATCAAGAACGGCCCCCGGGCCGCGGGAGACGATAGCAGTCGGCTGATGCAACAGGGAATGCGTCGATGCGAGCTTCGATCATCCGCAAGACGGCATCCGACCTGCGGGTTCCGCCGAACCTCGCCGACTACGACGTCGAGCGCGGGCGGTTCTCGTGGGCGGGCGCTGCCGCCGAGCTCGGCCTGCCTGAACGAGGGCCGGTCAACATCGGACAGCTCGCCGTCGATCGACACCTCGGCACCCCCGTTGCCGACCGCACCGCGTTGCGCTTCATCGCCCGCGACGACCGTCGTCGCGACATCAGCTACGCCGAGCTCGCCGCCCTTTCCAACCGGTTTGCCGCCGCACTGCGCAGCCTCGGCGTGGGCAAGGGCGAGCGGGTGTTCCTGCTCGCGGGGCGCATCCCCGAGCTCTACATCGCGGCGCTGGGGGCTCTCAAGAACGGCAGCGTCGTCTGCCCGATGTTCTCGGCCTTCGGCCCCGAACCGATCCGGACCCGCCTCGCGCTCGGCGAGGCGCGGGTCCTGGTCACGACCGAGTCGCTCTACCGGCGCAAGGTCGCCGGCATCGCGCGCGAGCTGCCGCGGCTTGCCCACGTCCTGCTGGTCGGCGACGATGCCGCGCCGACCGACGTTCCGGGTACGCGCGACCTCGCGACGCTGATGCGCGCGGCCGGAGACCGTTTCGACGTCGAGCGCACGAACGCCGACGACGCGGCACTGCTGCATTTCACCAGCGGGACGACCGGAACCCCCAAGGGTGCCATCCACGTGCATGGTGCGGCCGTCTCCCATTACGCGACGGCGCGCTACGCGCTCGACCTTCACGCCAACGACGTCTTCTGGTGCACCGCCGATCCAGGCTGGGTGACCGGCACCTCCTACGGCATCGTCGCGCCGCTGCTGCATGGCGTCACCAGCATCGTCGACGAGGCCGATTTCGACGCCGAACGCTGGTACCGGCTGCTCGACGAGCACAGGGTCAGCGTCTGGTACACGGCGCCCACCGCCGTTCGCATGCTGATGAAAGGCGGTGCTGCGCTTGCGCAGTCGCATCGTCTGCCGGCGTTGCGCTTCATCGCCAGTGTCGGAGAGCCGCTCAATCCCGAAGCCGTGTGGTGGGGCGAGGAGGCGTTCGGCCTGCCGATCCACGACAACTGGTGGCAGACGGAGACCGGCGGCATCATGATCGCGAACCTGCCTGCGATGGACATCAAGCCGGGATCCATGGGCAAGCCGCTGCCCGGAATCGACGCGTTCGTGGTCGCGCGCAGCGACGACGGGAGCTGCGAGGAGATCGCCGCTCCGGGCATGCAGGGGGAACTCGCGTTGCGCAGGGGCTGGCCGTCGATGTTCCGCGGCTACCTGAACCAGGACGAGCGTTACCGGAAGTGCTTCTGCGGCGACCTCTACCTGACCGGGGATCTGGTCACGCGCGACGCCGACGGCTACTACTGGTTCGTCGGGCGGGCCGACGACGTGATCAAGTCGGCCGGACACCTGATCGGACCGTTCGAGGTGGAGAGCGCACTGATCGAGCATCCGGCGGTCGCCGAGGCGGGCGTCATCGGCAAGCCCGATCCGGTCGTTGGCGAGACGGTGAAGGCCTTCGTGTCGCTGAAGGCCGGCTACGTGGCCAGCGAGGCGCTGCGGATGGAACTGCTGGGCCACGCGCGCAAGCGCCTGGGCGCGGCGGTGGCGCCCAAGGAGATCGCATTCCTGCCCGTGTTGCCGCGCACGCGCAGCGGCAAGATCATGCGGCGCCTGCTGAAGGCGCGCGAGATGGGCTTGCCCGAAGGCGACACCTCGACGCTCGAGGCCGGCGCATGAGCCTGGTCCCCGTACCGGTCACGCTGCCGCGCGAGCGCGCACTCGCGCTGCTCACCGACATGCTGCGGATCCGTCGCTTCGAGGAGCGTTGCGCCGATCTCTACGGCCAGCAGAAGATCCGCGGCTTCCTGCACCTGTACATCGGCGAGGAGGCGGTTGCCGTCGGCGCCGTGCACGCGCTCGCCGCGGACGACGCGATCGTCGCAACCTATCGCGAGCACGGCCACGCGCTGGTCCGTGGCATCCCGGCCACGGCAATCATGGCCGAGATGTACGGCAGGCGCGAGGGATGCTGTCGCGGGCGCGGCGGGTCGATGCACCTGTTCGA
>DATGDG010000136.1:0-5219 GCA_035311025.1 Casimicrobiaceae bacterium | reverse complement strand
GAAGGCACCGAGATCGTGATCGCCCCCTTGCCGCTCTACCACATCTTCTCCCTCACCTCGACGCTGTCGTTCATGAGGTGGGGCAGCCTGATCGTGCTGATCACCAACCCGCGCGACATCCGCGCCTTCGTCAGGGAACTGGGGCGCTGGAAGTGGAGCGTCATGACCGGCGTCAACACCCTGTTCAACGGCTTGCTGAATGCGCGCGGATTCGACCGGCTCGACTTCTCGGCAGTGAAGGTGGTCGTCGGCGGCGGCGCCGCGATCCAGAAGCGGGTCGCCGACCGCTGGAAGCAGGTGACGGGGCATCCGATCACCGAGGCGTATGGCCTGACCGAAACCTCCCCGGGCGTTTGCGCCAACCCGCTCGACGCGCCATGGAGAGGCACGATCGGCCTGCCGTTTCCTTCCACCGACGTTTCGATTCGCGACGACCGCTTCAACGAGCTGCTGCCATGGCCCGGCGAAGGTGACCTTGACGCCCATACCGGCGAGCTCTGCGTGCGGGGGCCGCAGGTCATGAACGGTTATTGGAACAGTCCGGAGGAAACCGCCGAGGTCATGCAGGACGGTTGGCTGAAGACGGGCGACGTCGGCCACGTGGATGGCGACGGCTACTTCACGATCACCGACCGCAAGAAGGACATCATCGTGGTCTCCGGATTCAAGATCTATCCGAACGAACTCGAAGACGTCGTGGCAGCCCATCCTGGCGTGCTCGAATGCGGCGTCGTGGGCGTGCCCCATCCCAAGACGGGCGAGGCAGTCAAGGTGGTGGTCGTGAAGAAGGATCCCAATCTCACCGAGCAGGCCGTGCTCGACCACTGCCGGACCCTGCTCACGAGCTACAAGCGGCCGCACCACGTGGAATTCCGCAGCGCCCTGCCCAAGTCACCCGTCGGGAAGATCCTGCGGCGCGAGCTTCGCGATGCGCCGAAAACCTAGCCGGCGCTGACACGACCGATCGTCCGGCACCGCGGTACCCTAGCTCTTGTCCCGGTAGTGCTTGCGCCGCCGCGCCTCGGAGACGAACTCCTCGAGCGCCGGATCCATCGCGCTGCGGGCTGAAACGATCCCCACCACCTTGCCGCCCTCGACGACGGGCAGATGGCGAAATCCACTTTCGTGCATCTTGTGCAGCGCGTATCCGAAAGGCTGGTCGGGATCGACCGTGTCCGGCGTGGGCGTCATCACGTCGGCAAGCCGGGTCGTCCCGGCGTCCAGCCCGCGCGCAACGACGCGAAACGCGATGTCGCGTTCGGTGAAAATGCCGATCAGCCGTTCGTCATCGACCACCATGACCGCGCCGACGTTCCTGCTTGCCATGAGCTTGGCCGCCTTGCTGACGAACGTCTGCGACGACGCCTTTACGACCTTCCGCCGCTGCATCAGGTTTCTGACCGGCTCGTCGAACATGTCGCTCCTGCGCGCGCGCCATCCGAACGGGAACCATACTTGCGGCGCGCGCCCATGGCGTTGACTTTGATCAATCCCCGTCGACGGTGGCGGACAAACCGCATTCGGTCCAGCCAGATCCGGCCGCGATCGCCGAGCGTGCCCCGGGCGATGCCGCCCGGGGCCTCGGGCGCTAGCGCATCGCGAGCAGCGGCAGCACCAGTGCCCTTGCGTCGACGCGCGCGCCGATGCGTGCCAGCAGCAGAAACGAGCCCGCAAGCTTGCGGTGCAGGAAAATCGTCGCGGGGGGCGGCGGCCGCAGCAGCCCGCGCCGGAACGCGAGATCGAACGCGAGCGCGCGCACGCGCGCCGGCAGGTCCGAACCCGCAAAGTCGTACCGGCCGACATGGCGCAGCGGCTCGCAGGCGAGGAAGATGACGTCGACGGCCGCCTCCACGCGTTCGGGCGGGTCACCGGCCACTGCATACCCGATCCGGATCGCCTCCCGCGCGGTCGCCTCGCGATCGCCGGCGATCACGCTGCGCGTGATGCGGGCGTAGTTGGCGACGAGGGGCGCCTCGAGGCGTTGCGTCGCGCCGAAATCGAGCAGCGCGACACGCCCGCTGGCCGGCTGATACAGGTAGTTCGCGAAGTTGGGATCCGTCTGCATCACCCGGAATTCGAACAGCTCGCGGAACACCAGCCGCTCGAGCAGGGATCCGACGGCATCGCGCCGCGACCGGGATGCCCGAGCCAGCACCTCGAGGGGCTCGCCCTCGACGAAATCCATGGCCATGACCCGGCGCGTCGTCAGGTCCCAGTGGACGCGGGGAACCACCAGCGCCGGCTCGTCGGCGACCAGTCGCGAATAGCGTTCCAGGAAGCGCGCCTCGGCGAGGTAATCGGCTTCCTGCCCGAGCTGGCGCTTCGCCTCGGCCGCAAGGGCCGTGACGTCGAGGTCGAGCGGGAGAAGATTGAAAAGCCGCAACAGCACTGCGACGTTGTCGACGTCGCTTTCGATCGATTGCGCCACGCCCGGATACTGGACCTTGAGTGCGAGATCGCGGCCATCCTGCGTAATCGCTCGATGCACCTGCCCTATCGACGCCGCCGCGATCGGCTCGTAGTCGAAGGCCGAGAATCGGCGCTCCCAGCCCTTGCCGAACTCGCGGCTGAGCACGCGCCGAAGCTGCTGCGGAGGCATCGGTGCAGCCTGAGCGCGCAGCACCGCCAGGGCCCGCGCGAATTCCGGCGGCAGGATGTCTTCACCCTGCAGCGAGACCAGCTGCCCGATCTTCATGGCTGCGCCACGCAGGCGGGCGAGGCGTGCCGCGAGGCGCCGCGCGTTGGGCGCCGAGAGCAGCGCACTGGCGAAGCCGCCGGATTCGCCTCGTGCGAATCGCCGCAGTCCCTCCGCGGCCGCACCTGCGGCGAGTTCTCCCGCGGCGAGGCCGATGCGCGCAAGCCGACCGAGGCGGGTCTGCGGAATCGCTGCGGCTGAAGGTCTGCGCGTCATCGAGCGTGTCGGGGCGCTCACGTCCGCCGAGGATTGTACGTCGCGCATGGATTGATCAAGATGCGGGCAGCGGGTTGCATTCGACCGAGGTCGCCCCGAACAGGAGCTCCGGACATGGAACTGAACGCCGACTTCAACGCACGCGTGGTGATTGACACGAAGACCGCGCCGTGGATTCCCTCGCCCGAGCCGGGTGTCGAGCGCAAGCTTCTCGACCGCGTCGGTGACGAGGTCGCGCGGGCCACGAGCATCGTGCGATACGCACCCGGGTCGGCCTTCGTCGCGCACGAGCATGCGCTCGGCGAGGAGTTTCTGGTGCTCGGGGGGACGTTCGCGGACGAGAGCGGGGAGTATCCAGTAGGCACCTACGTCCGGAACCCGCCGGGCTCCCGGCATCGGCCGTCTTCGGCGTCGGGCTGCGAGCTCTTCGTGAAGCTGCGCCAATTCCGACCCGAGGACGGATCGCGCATCGTGATCGACACCCGACATGCCGATTGGTCTCCAGGGCTCGTGCCGGGGCTCACGGTGCTCCCGCTGCACGAATTCGGCAGCGAGCACGTCGCGCTGGTCCGATGGGCTCCCGGAACCCGCTTCCAGGCGCACACCCACTGGGGCGGCGAGGAGATCCTCGTGCTCGAGGGGGTGTTTTCCGATGAGCTTGGCGAATACCCTGCCGGCTCCTGGATGCGCAGTCCGCACCTCAGCCGCCATCAGCCCTTCAGCGAGCCGGGCTGCCTGATCTACGTGAAAGTCGGCCACCTTACCGGCGGCTAGTCGAAAGCCCAGGCAGCCAGACAGCTGGGTCCCACCGATCCCCGCCACAACCTTCGCGCCGGCAAGTCCGAGCCGGCGCCGCTTGCAACCATCAGCGGCATCAGGTGCTCTTCCCGAGGATGCGACGCCCGTCCCCCGGGAGCATCGCTCCATCGGGCAAGACGCTCGCGGCGCTCGGCCAGCTCGGGGTGGCCCCGGGGCTCCGTATTGGAGCTCGTAGGTCTCGGGTGGAAACCCGGAATAGTCATAGATCAGCTCGGGGTGTCTGCCGCCGGTGAAGCTGGGCACCGACGTTTTCCAGTGCGCAGTGGCAATCAGGATCGCGGCGGGTGTCGCTGGAAGCAGACTTCGAACGCTGCGCAGGAAGTCCTCCGTGGACTGGTACCTGCGCTTGCGTTCGCCCGTCATGAAAAACGAAGGACCCCCGCCATGCGGCAGGTACATGGCTGGCATGCGCGAAGTATTCAACAACACGCCCCTGGCATCGGACCGAACTGCGGCCCGGATGCCAGCATTATCGTCGACCCGGAACCGGTTGCCGGTCCGGGGAGGGGAAATCCACCCGCTTCCGCCTCGACCTGAAATCGAGTTTCATCGATTGCGCCGGTTCGGGCTATGATTGGTTAGTGACTCGAGGTGATTGCATGAGCAGAACCGGCCCCGACAAGCTGGACCGCATCGTCGCCGAAGCCCGGCGCGCTGCCGAAACGCGCGAGCAGGGCTACAGGGAGCAGGCGTTGAAGATCTATCCCTGGATTTGCGGGCGCTGCGCCCGCGAATTCACGCGTGCCAACCTGCGGGAACTGACGGTTCACCACCGCGACCACGATCACGACAACAACCCGTCCGACGGCAGCAACTGGGAGCTTCTGTGCCTGTACTGCCACGACAACGAACACCAGCGGCAGCTGGAAGCTGCCGGCGGCGGAAGTGGCCCCTCGCAGGGCGGCGGCGCGTCAACCTACGCTCCGTTCGCGGATCTCAAGGCAATGCTGGCCAAGCGCCGAACGCCGAAGTGACGCGCAGCCTTCGGAACCATCCGCGCCCAGACCCTGTCGTCGGATCCGGACCAGCGACGTTGCTCGCAGTCACCTGGACAGGCATCCTGAACGAGCACGACGAGGCAAGTCATGCCGATCTTCCGGCAGCTCTTCGATCCTCAATCCTCGACCTACAGCTACCTGCTCGGCGACCGCGCGTCAGGCCAGGCGATCCTGATCGATCCGGTGTTCGAGCAGGCGGCGCGCGACGCGGCGCTGGTCCGCGAGCTGGACCTTGCGCTTGTCGCCACGATCGACACCCACGTTCATGCCGACCACGTGACCGGAGCCTGGCTCCTGAGGAAACGCCTGGGCGGACGAATCGCCATCTCGGCGGCGAGCCGGGCCGAGGGCGCGGATATCAGGCTCGCCGACGGCGACAGGGTCAGCTTCGGCGGACGCCATGTCGTCGCGCTCGCGACGCCGGGCCATACCGATGGCTGCATGTCGTTCGTGCTGGACGATGAGAGCATCGCCTTCACCGGCGATGCGCT
>DATGDG010000135.1:0-3825 GCA_035311025.1 Casimicrobiaceae bacterium | reverse complement strand
AGCTCTCGCGGATGATCGATGAGGCCATCAAGCTCGGCCGCGAACGGCCGGCGATCGAGGCCGAACTGAACCGTGCGCTTGGCCGGGTCGGCGCACCGGAGCCTGCGGCGACGAAACCTCCGCGCGTCGCGGACGCGGTGCTGCGCCTGGACGATTTACAGAACATGGCGCGCAGCAATCGACCACAACTGCTTTCGCAGCAACGCATGATCGAGCGCGGCGAAAAGGCGCTGGACCTCGCGCGCAAGGATTACTACCCGGATTTCGACGTGCGCCTGTCCTATGGGCAACGGGACAACTACCAGGACATACGGCGCGACGACATGGTAAGCCTGACGGTGGCGATTAACCTGCCGATGTGGCGCGAATCGAAGCGCGAACCGCGCGTCGCCGAGGCGCAGGCCCTGCGTGGGCAGGCGGAGCGCACGTATCAAGCCCGGCTGAACGAAACCAACGCCATGCTGCGGCAGCAGGTCGCGACCGCGGAACAGAGCCTGAAGTCGGTGCGGCTGTACGAGACCGCGATCCTGCCCCAGGCGCACCTCGCGGTCGATGCCGCACTTGCCGCGTACAAGGTGAACCGCGTCGACTTCTTCACCCTGCTCGACGACCAGATGACGGTGCTCAACTACGAGATCGCATACGTCGCGAACGTCGTGAGCCGCAACAAGGCGCTTGCCGAGATCGAGTTTCTGGTCGGCAAAAAGCTGTTTTGAACCCAGTGCGAGAAAAGGCACGGCAATGAAGCGCATGGCATGGATCGGAACCGCCGCGGTGGCCGCGGCAGGTATCGCAGCGGGCTATTGGCTGGGAACGCGCAGCGCGACGCATGCGCCGGACGCGGTCGTGCAAGGCGTCGTCTCCGGCGCCGGCCAGGCGCCGAAAAACGAGCGCCGGGTCCTTTATTACCGTAACCCGATGGGGCTTGCGGACACTTCGCCGGTGCCGAAGAAGGACCCGATGGGCATGGACTATGTTCCAGTGTACGAGGGCGGTGAGGCGGACGCGCCAGCGGGCACGGTGAAGATTAGTCTGGACAAGGTGCAGCTTCTCGGCGTGCGCACGGAACCTGCTGAGGCTCGCCAGCTGCGCTACACGGTACAGGCATTCGGCACGATCCAGGCGAACGAGCGGCTGCTCTACAAGGTCGCACCGCGCTTCGAGGGCTGGATCGAGAAGCTCCACGTGAACACCACGGGACAGGCGGTCGCGCGCGGCCAGACCTTGATGGAGGTGTACAGCCCGGACCTGGTCAGCGCGCAGGAGGAATACCTGATCGCGTTGCGCGGCGCGAACGATCTGAAAGACAGCGGCGCCGACGCGCAGGCGGTGATGCAGCGGCTCGCCGACGGCGTGCTGCGGCGGCTGCGCAATTGGGAGATCTCAGACAGGGACCTCGAGGCGCTGCGGCAGCACGGCGCCCCGCAGCGACTGCTGGCCTACCGATCGCCGGTGAACGGCGTGGTGCTGCAAAAGCCCGGCATCCAGGGCATGCGCTTCATGCCCGGCGACGTGCTCTACGAAATCGCGGATCTGTCCTCGGTGTGGATGCTCGCCGACGTCTTCGAGCAGGAACTGGGCCTCATCCGCGTCGGGCAGCAGGCGACGCTGAAAATCGTGGCCTATCCGGACAAGACGTTCACGGGCAAGGTCGTATTCATCTATCCGACCCTGGATCCGGTGACGCGCACCGCGAAGGTGCGGATCGAGCTGCCCAACAAGGGCCTGCTGCTCAAGCCGGCCATGTTCGGGAACGTCGAGCTTGCAGCCGACGTGAACGGCGCGAAGGTGCTCGCGATCCCAGACTCAGCGGTACTCGACAGCGGTGCGCGCCAGACGGTGCTCGTGCAACGCGGCGAGGGAATGTTCGAGCCGCGCGTGGTCAAGCTCGGCGTGCGAGGCGACGGCTACGTCGAGGTGAAGGACGGCGTGCAGGCGGGAGAGCAGGTCGTGGTGCGCGCCAATTTCCTGATCGACGCCGAAAGCAATCTGAAGGCGGCGTTCGAAAGCTTCGACGGAAAGAGCCAGAACGGCTCGCCGCCCGTGCCGGAAGCCGCGAAGCCCGCCCGCCTGCACAAGGCGAGCGGCACCGTCCAGGCAATCGATCTTGCCGGCGGCACGGTCGAAATCGAGCATGGGGCGATCGCGAGCCTGCGCTGGCCGGCGATGACGATGGAATTCAAGGCGAAGGACAAGGCGCTGCTCGCCGGCATCAGGCGCGGGGAGGCAGTGGACTTCGAGCTCGAACCAGGCGCGCCGGGGGAATTTGTCGTCACGCGTATTGCGCCGGCGCACGGCGGGGGGCACTGACATGCTCAACCGGATCATCGAGTGGTCCGTGCGCAATGTCTTTCTCGTACTGCTCGGGACTCTGTTCATCGTCGCCGCGGGCGTCTACGCGGTGCTGAGCACGCCGGTGGACGCGATCCCGGATCTTTCGGACGTCCAGGTCATCGTCTACACCGAGTACCCCGGCCAGGCGCCGCAGGTGATCGAGGACCAGGTCACCTACCCGCTCAGCACCGCGATGCTCGCGGTGCCGAAATCAAAAGTGGTGCGCGGGCTGTCGGTGTTCGGCGCGTCGTTCGTGTACATCATCTTCGAGGACGGCACCGACATCTACTGGGCGCGTTCGCGCGTCCTCGAATATCTCAACTACGTCTCGGGAAAGCTGCCGCCGGGCGTGACCCCATCACTCGGGCCGGACGCGACCGGCGTTGGATGGGTCTATCAGTACGCGGTGCTGGCGAAGAACCGCACGCTGGAGGAGCTGCGCGCGATCCAGGACTGGTTCGTGCGCTACCAGCTCACCAAGGTGCAGGGCGTTTCCGAGGTCGCGAGCGTCGGCGGGTTCGCCAGGCAATACCAGGTCACGGTGAACCCGCGTTTGCTGCAGGCCTACGGCGTGCCGCTCTCGAAGGTCATCCAGGCGATCCGCGACAGCAACCGCGACGTCGGCGGGCGCGTGATCGAGATGGCGGAGACCGAGTACATGGTGCGCGGACGCGGCTACCTGCGAGGCGTTGCGGACCTGGAGAACCTGGTGCTGAAGGCCGAGGGTGGAACCCCGGTCCTCGTGCGCGATGTGGCGCGGGTCGAGCTGGTTCCCGAGGAGCGGCGAGGAATCGGCGAGCTCGACGGCCAGGGCGAGGTCGTCGGCGGAATCGCCGTCGCGCGCTACGGGCAGAACGCGCAGGACGTGATCCAGAATCTCAAGGCGAAGTTGTCGGAGATCTCGAGCGGCCTGCCCGACGGCGTCTCGATCAAACCGGTCTACGATCGCTCTGAGCTGATCGCGCGCGCGATCGCGACGCTCAAGAAGACGCTCATCGAGGAAAGCCTGATCGTCGCCTTGGTGTGCGTCGTGTTCCTGTTCCACGCAAGGAGCGCGCTCGTTGCGATCGTCATGCTGCCGATCGGCGTGCTGATCGCATTCATCGTGATGCGTTACCTGGGGCTCAATTCGAACATCATGAGCCTCGGCGGCATCGCCATCGCGATCGGCGCCATGGTCGACGCGGCGATCGTAATGATCGAGAACGCGCACAAGCACCTGGAACGGCTCGCGCCCGGTGCGCCACGCCTGCCGGCGATCATCGCGGCATGCAAGGAGGTGGGTCCGGCGCTCTTCTTCAGCCTGCTGATCATCACGGTATCGTTCGTGCCGGTATTCACGCTGGAAGCGCAGGAGGGACGCATGTTTAAGCCCCTCGCCTACACCAAGACGTTCTCCATGGCGGGCGCTGCGATCCTCTCGGTCACCCTGGTGCCGGTGCTGATGCTGCTGTTCATCCGCGGCCGCATACCGCCCGAGCACAAGAATCC
>DATGDG010000134.1:0-4067 GCA_035311025.1 Casimicrobiaceae bacterium | reverse complement strand
TGCCCGGCCGCGGCCCATGACAATCGATTCCACAGGAGGACTGACATGAAGGGCATTCTCGTACCAGTGGCGGCAGCCGCCGCACTTTGGCTCGGGCTGTCGCAACCGACGCTGGCCGACGTCAAGATCGGCGTGATCGTGTCCGCGACCGGGCCTGCGGCCTCGCTCGGGATTCCGGAGCGCAACACGATCGAGATGCTTCCCAAGTCGATCGCAGGACAGAAGGTCGACTGGATCGTCCTCGACGACGGTTCGGACACCACGCGCGCGGTGACCGATACGCGCAAGCTGATCAGCGAGGACCACGTCGACGTCATCGTCGGCTCGACGATCACGCCGAACTCCCTCGCGATGGTCGACATCGTTGCGAACGCGAAGACGCCGATGATCTCGATGGCGGCGTCGGCGAAGATCGTCGACCCCGCCAATCCCAGGACCTACTGGGTATTCAAGGCCCCGCAGAGCGACTCGCTGATGGCCGACGCGGTCGCCGTCAGCATGAAGCGGCGCGGCGTCAAGACGCTGGGCTACATCGGCTTCAACGACGCCTACGGCGACAGCTGGCTCTCCGAGATCCGCCGCTCGGCGCAGACCGCGGGAATCAAGCTCGTCGCCGAGGAGAAATACAATCGGACCGACGCATCGGTGACGGGCCAGGTGCTGAAGCTGATGGCTGCGCATCCGGACGCGATCCTCATCGGCGCGGCCGGAACCCCGGGCGCGACGCCCGAGAAGGAGCTCATTGCGCGCCACTACAAGGGGCTGATCTACCAGACGCACGGCGTGGCGAATCCCGATTTCCTGCGCGTGCTCGGCAAGGACGGCAACGGGACGGAGCTGCCGATCGGGCCGATGCTGGTCTGGGAGCAGCTGCCTGACAGCAATCCGATCAAGAAGGTCGCCGAAGGCTACGTGACGGCCTACGAGGCGAAGTACGGTCCCGGCACGCGGGCGACCTTCGGCGGTCACGCCTACGACTCGTACCTGCTGCTGACCAAGGCGATTCCGGTTGCGCTGCAGAAGGCGAAGCCGGGAACGCCCGAGTTCCGCGCCGCGCTGCGCGACGCGCTGGAGACGACGTCGGTCGTGGGCACCAACGGCGTCTTCAACATGAGCCCGCAGGACCACAACGGCCTCGACAACCGAGCGCGGGTGATGATCCGCATCGAAAACGGGAAATGGGTGCTGGCCGAGTAGGCGCGCGCTGATCGGGTCGGTCCGACGGGCCGGAGCGGGTGCTCCGGCCCGTTTGACATGGGCCGCGATCGCCTGCGCCTGCTCGCGCGCGACACCTTCCGACCATGGACCTCTCGATTGCGGCGCTGCTTGCGCAGGACGGCATCACCAACGGGGCGATCTACGCGTTGCTGGCGCTCGCGCTGGTGCTGGTGTTCACCGTCACCCGCGTCATCTGGATCCCGTCGGGGGAATTCGTCGCCTACGGCACGCTGACGCTGGCCGGACTGCAGCTTGGCAAGCCGCCGGGCACCGTCGGCCTTCTGCTCGGTCTCGCCGTCGTCGCCGGAACGGTCGAGGCGGTCGCGACGCTGCGCCGCGGCGAATACTCGCGACTGCCGTTGCGTCTCGCGCTGTGGGTCGGGGTTCCGGCGCTGATCGCGGCGCTGGTATGGTGGGCGGCGCCGCGCCAGTACCCGCTGGTCGTCCAGGTCGCGCTGACGCTCGCGGCGGTGACGGCGATGGGGCCGCTGCAGTACCGGATCGTCTACCAGCCGCTCGCCGATGCCAGCGTGCTGGTGCTGCTGATCGTCTCCGTTGCCGTGCACCTGGCGCTGACGGGGCTCGGGCTCTGGTTCTTCGGCGCGGAAGGCTCGCGCACGCCCGCGTTCTCCTCCGCGTCGCTGCAATGGGGCGAATTCACGTTCAGCGCGCAGAGCCTGCTGGTCGTGCTGGCCAGCGTCGTGCTGATCGCCGCCCTCTACGCGTTCTTCGGCGCGACGCTCTACGGCAAGGCGTTGCGGGCAACCGCGGTCAATCGCGTCGGCGCGCGGCTGGTCGGCATCTCGCCGAGCTTCGCGGGCGCGCTGACGTTCGCGCTGGCATCGCTGCTGTGCGCGTTCTCGGGCGTTTTGATCGGGCCGATCACCACCGTCTACTACGACTCCGGGTTCCTGGTGAGCCTCAAGGGCTTCGTCGGCGCGATCATCGGCGGGCTGGTCAGCTATCCGCTGGCGGCAGCCGGGGCGCTGCTGGTCGGACTGCTGGAGTCCTACGCGTCGTTCTGGGCCAGCGCCTTCAAGGAAGTGATCGTGTTCACGCTGATCATTCCGGTGCTGCTGTGGCGAAGCCTCGCGACCCGCCATCATGAAGAGGACGAATAGCCGCGATGCGTGAGGCGCTCAACGTGTCGCGCCTCGCGACGATCGGATTCGTCGTCGTGCTTGCGGCCATTCCGGTAGCCGCGCCACAGTTCTGGGTGACGCTGGGCAACTACATCGGCCTCTACAGCATCGTCACGCTCGGCCTCGTGCTGCTGACCGGGGTCGCGGGCCAGACTTCGTTCGGCCAGGCCGCGTTCGTCGGGCTGGGCGCGTACACGACCGCGTACCTGACGACCCGGTACGGGACCTCGCCCTGGCTCACCCTGCCGATCGGCATTGCGATCACGCTGGTGGTGGCGCTGGCGCTTGGCTTCATCACCCTGCGCATGCAGGGCCACTACCTGCCGCTGGCGACGATCGCCTGGGGCATCAGTCTCTATTTCCTGTTCGGCAATATCGAGTCGCTGGGCGGGCACACCGGCATCACCGGAATTCCGCCGCTGTCGTTCGGAGGCTTCGACCTGCGGCAGGAGCGACATTTCTACCTGCTGATCTGGGCGATCGCGCTCGCCGCCCTGTGGGCGACGCGGAACCTGCTCGACTCCCGGCCGGGACGCGCGCTGCGCGCGCTCAAGGGCGGGCGCGAGATGGCCGAGGCCTTCGGCGTCGACGGCGCGCGCCTGAAGATCGTCGCGTTCGTGTACGCGGCGCTGCTCGCCTGCATCTCGGGCTGGCTCTATGCGCACCTCCAGCGCTTCGTGAATCCGACGCCTTTCGGCATCAACCAGGGCATCGAATACCTGTTCATGGCGGTCGTCGGTGGGGCGGGAAGCGTCTGGGGTGCGATCGTCGGTGCGACGCTGATCACGGTGCTGAGGCAGCTGCTGCAGGACGTGCTCCCGGTGCTGCTCGGCCGCGATGGGAATTTCGAGACCGTCGTCTTCGGTGTGCTGATGATCCTGCTGCTGCAGTTCGCGCGTGACGGCGTCTGGCCGTGGATTGCGCGGCTGGTGCCGCGGCGCGCTCCCCAGCCCGTGGAAGAGGCGGCGGCGCTCCCGGTCCGCCCTCGCGGGCAGGACGGGAACGCTGCGCTGCTCGAGGTCCGCAACGTCCGCAGGGTGTTCGGCGGGCTGGTCGCCGTCGACAACCTGAGCTTCGACATCCGCGACGGCGAGATCCTGGGCCTGATCGGCCCCAACGGCGCGGGCAAGAGCACGACCTTCGGCCTCATCAGCGGTGCGTTGCCCCTGACCTCGGGGGAGATCGCGTTTCGCGGCGCATCGATCGGATCGCGCCGGCCTTACGAGATCGCCCGCCTGGGGATCGGGCGCACCTTCCAGCACGTTCGCTTGCTGCCGCAGATGTCGGTCCTCGACAACGTCGCGCTCGGCGCCTGGCTGCGCGGCAGCGCTGGCGTGATCCGCGCGGCCTTGCGCCTCGATCGTGCGGAGGAGGCGCGCACCCGCGCCGTCGCCGCCCGGGAGATCGAGCGCGTCGGCCTCGCGGCGCACATGTTCGACGATGCGGGCAGCCTGCCGCTGGGCACGCAGCGCATCGTCGAGATCGCGCGGGCGCTGGCCGCCGCGCCGTCGCTGTTGCTGCTCGACGAGCCTGCCGCCGGACTGCGTTTGCTCGAGAAACGGGCGCTCGCGGAACTGCTTCGCTCGCTGCGGGCCGGTGGGATGACGATCCTGTTGGTCGAGCACGACATGGAATTCGTCATGGGCCTGACCGATCGCCTGATCGTGATGGATTTCGGCGAGAAGCTCGCCGAAGGCGCGCCGGCCG
>DATGDG010000133.1:0-6734 GCA_035311025.1 Casimicrobiaceae bacterium | reverse complement strand
GCGGCGGTCTCGTATTGCGACCGGGCCTGGGCCACGTTCATTTGCGACACCTGGCCGTACTTGAACTGCAGCTCGAACAGGCGGACGGACTCGGCATAGTTCGCCAGCGTCGCGCGCGCGACGGCGAGCTGCTCGTCGAGGCCACGCAGCTGGACATAGTCGGTGGCGACCGCGGCGACCAGCGACAGGATCACCCCGCGCCGCGCCTCGTCGGTGGCGAGCAGGTTCGCGCGTGCGGCTTCGCTCAGGCGCCGGATCCGCCCCCACAGGTCGAGTTCCCAGGTCGCGCTGAGCGCGGCCTCGTATGCGGTCTGCGGATTCGGGATGAGCCGCGCCAGCTCGGGGCTGGCGCCGGACTCGGTCGCACGTGCGCGCTGGCCGCTGCCGCCGTAGCCCACTTGCGGGAAGAGTCCCGACCGTGTCTGCGTCAGCACCGCGGCCGCCTGCTCGACGTTCGCGGCGGCGATCCTGACGTTGCGGTTGGCGGCCAGCGCCTCGGCGATCAGATCGTCGAGCACTGGATCGCCGACCTCTTTCCACCACTCGACGTCGGTCGTTCCGATCGCGTCGGCGGGCACATGGGCGAACGCCGCAGGCACATCCACCTCCGGGCGTCGGTAATCGGGCCCGACCACGCAGCCCGCGGCGAGGAGCGCGACGATCACGACGAGATACCGCGCTCGCCGCATGTCAGCCATCCTCGCCGGGTGCCTGGGGCGCGGCGGCCGCCCGATCCCCGCCTTCACCATGCGGAGCGCTCGCCGGGTGCGGCTTTGCGGCCTTGCGTTCGGCGAGCCGGTCGAACAGATAGAAAAGCAGCGGTACATAGAGCATGGCCAGCGTGGTCTCGCCGATCATGCCGCCGATGATCCCGGTGCCGATCGAGTGGCGCGCGTTCGCGCCGGCACCGACAGCGAGCGCCAGCGGCAGGCAACCGAAGGCGAAGGCCAGCGAAGTCATGATGATCGGCCGCAGCCGCTGCTCGCCGGCGAGCACCGTCGCCTCCATGATCGACTTGCCCTCGCGACGGAACTCCACGGCAGCGGAAACCCGAAGCACCGCGTTCTTGGCTCCGAGGCCGATCAGCACCAGCAGCCCGATCTGGAAATAGACGTCGTTCTCCAGACCGCGCAGCCAGTTCGTCAGGAGGGCGCCGAGGATGCCGAACGGCACGGCCGTCATCACGGCACCCGGCAGCGTCCAGGATTCGTACTGTGCGGCCAGCACGAGGAACACGATGACGAATCCGAAGACGAACGCGATGGCCGACGTGCCGCCCGATTTCTTTTCCTCGAAGGCCAGTCCGGACCAGGCAAACGTGTAGCCGGCTGGAAGCGCCTCGTGGGCAACCGCTTCCATCGCGCCGATCGCGTCGCCCGAGCTGTACCCGGCGGCGGCATTGCCGTTGATCTTCGCCGCCGGAAATCCGTTGAAGTGCGGCAGGAGGTCGGGACCGGCCACCCATTGCGTCGTCACCAGCGCCGACAGCGGGACCATCTCCCCGCTGTGCGAGCGCGTGTACAGGCGTGTGAGATCCGCCGGGTCCCGCCGGAAGCGGGCATCGGATTGCACGATCACCCACCAGCTCCGGCTGAATTCGTTGTACTGGCTCGCGGTCAGCGAACCGAACTGCGCCTGGATCGCGCTGTAGACGTCCTGAACCGGCACGCCGAGCAGGGTCGCCTTGTCGCGGTCGACGTTGGCGCGCACCTGCAGCGTATTGGCGCGGAAGGTGCTGGAAAGGCTCGCAAGCTCGGGACGCGCCCGCGCTTTCGCAAGGAAGTCCTGCGTAACCCGCTCGAGCCGGGCGGGATCACCGCCGACGGTGTCCTGGATCCAGAACTCGAAGCCCCCGGTCGTGCCGATACCGGGTATCGGCGGAGGCGCGACCGGGATGACGACGCCCTCCCCGATCTTCCGGGCCTCGGCATACACGTGCGTCAGCACGGCGCGCGCATTCTGCGTGCGGGCCGCATCGGCCGACGCGTAGCGTTCCTTGAAATCCTTCAGGGTGACGAAGAACGTCCCGGCGTTCGGCTTGAAGCCCTGGTCGAGCAGGCTGTATCCGGTGAACATCGTGCGCTGGTCGACGCCGGGGGTGTTGGCGAAGATCGCATCGACCTTGTCGGCGACCGCCTGGGTCCGCTCCATGCTCGCGCCATCCGGCATGACGATCGCCGCCATCACGTAGCCCTGGTCTTCGTTGGGGACGAAGCTCGATGGCAGCACCGTGAACAGGTGATAGACGAGAAACAGGAAACCGGCGAACAGGACCAGCGCGATGGCCGAGCGCCTGATCGTGAACTCGACGGCATGGCCGAAGCCGCGGGTCACCGTGTCGACCTGCCGGTTGAACCAGGCGAAGAAGCCGCGCTGCGGCGGAGGCTTCTGCACCAGCATCAGCGCGCACATCGCGGGCGTGAGGGTCAGCGCGACGAATCCCGACACCGCCACCGAGACCACGATCGTGATCGCGAACTGCTTGTAGAGCTGGCCCGTGGTGCCGGGGAGGAAGGCCGCGGGGATGAACACCGACGCCATCACCACGACCACCGCGACCAGCGAGCTCGCGATCTCCTCCATCGACCGGATCGTGGCTTCCAGCGGCGCGAGGCCATGCTGGTGCATATTGCGCTCGACGTTTTCGACGACGACGATCGCGTCATCGACCACCATGCCGATTGCCAGCACCAGCCCGAACAGCGTGACCAGGTTGATGGAGAAACCGAGCGCGAGCATCCCGGCGAAGGTCGCGACCAGCGCGACGATGATCGCGACCGTGCAGATTAGCGTCGTGCGGATGCTCTGCAGGAACAGGTAGACGACCAGCACGACCAGCACGATCGCCTCGATCAGCGTCTTGATCACTTCCTCGATGGACAACCGGACGAAGTCGTTGGTGTCGAGCGAGATCGCGTAGTCGAGGCCCTCCGGGAACCGCGTCTTCAGCTCCTGCATCGTCTTGCGTACGGCGTCCGACACCGCGAGCCCGTTCGCGCCGGGCTGGAGGTAGACGGCGACGGCGGTGGCCGGCGTGCCGTCGAGCCTGGAATCGACGACGTACTGGCGCAGCCCGACCTCGACCCGCGCGACGTCGCCCAGCCGCACGATCGCGCTGCCATCCTGGCTCGCGCGCAGGATGATCTGCTCGTACTGGCGCGGGTCGGTGAACGGACCCTGCGTGACTACCGGGAAGGTCAGGTCGACCGGCCCGGCCGTCGGCTGCTGCCCGATCTGCCCGGCGCCGAACAGCGCGTTCTGCGCCTTTACCGCGTTGACGATGTCGCTGGTGGTGATGCCCAGCGACGCCATTCGGTCGGGGTTCATCCAGATCCGCATCGCCTGGTCGGGGACGCCCATGATCTGCGCCTGGCCCGCCCCCGGGACGCGCTTGATCGCGTCGAGGACGTAGACGTTGGCGTAGTTCGCGACGTAGTCGGCCGTGTAGCGCTGGTCCTTGGCGAAGATGCCGATCAGCATCATGATCGACGACGAGAGCTTCTGCACCGACACCCCCAGCTGCGTCACCGCGCTCGGCAGTTGCGGCAGCGCGAGATTGACCCGGTTCTGCACCTGCACCTGCGCGGTGTCCGGATCGGTGTCGAGCGAAAAGTAGACGACCAGCTGCATCTGGCCTGTCGCCGAGCTCGTCGACGACATGTAGAGCATGTTGTCGACGCCATTGATCTGGGCCTCGATCGGTGCCGCGACCGAATCGGCGAGAGTCTTCGCGTCGGCGCCCGGATAGGTCGCGGACACCGTCACCTGCACCGGCGTTATCGTCGGATACATCTGGACCGGCAGCAGGTACATCGCCACGGCGCCGGCGATGCAGACGACGATCGCGACGACCGCGGCGAAGATCGGCCGCTCGATGAAGAACCGGGAAAACATCGCGATCGGGGCCGGCTACCTGGCCACCCCCGCGCCCGCCGGCGGGGCCGGCGCCGCATCCGACGGCGGCGGCGCGTAGGGGACCGCGTCGACCTGCACGCCGGGCGCGAGCCGCAGCGTCCCGTCGACGACGACCCGGTCGCCTGCGCTCAATCCCTCGTTGATGAACCAGCTGTCACCGTACCAGTCGCCGACGACGACCGGGCGCGGCTGCACCTTCCCGTCTGCGCCGACCACCCACACGAAACGCCCCTGCGCTCCCTGCTGGACAGCGCGCTGCGGAACGAGGATCGCGTTGGGACGGAATGCGCCGAGCAACCGGGCGCGGACGTACTGGTTGGGGCGCAGCACGCCCTCCGGGTTCTGCACCGAGGCACGGATCAGGAAGGTTCCGGTCCGCGGGTTGTACGATGGATCGGCGAAGGTGATCCGCCCGGTGTAGGGAAAGCGTTTGCCGTCCGCCATTTCGATCTCGACGACGAAGCTGCCCTGCGCGGGCAGGCGGATCCGGCCCTTGGCGACGTCGTCCCGAATGCGCTCGATCTGGTTCTCGGAGACGCTGAAGTCGATCCACATCGGTGAAAGCACGGAAACGGTGGTGAGCTGGCTGTTCGTCACGTTGACGTACGTGCCCTCGGGCACCACTGCGGATCCGGTGATGCCGGTCACCGGCGAGACGATCGTCGTATAGGACAGGTTGAGCTTCGCCTCGATCAGCTGGGCTTTGGCTTGCTCGACGGCAGCCGCTGCCTGCTCGTAGCGTCCCTGGGCATCGTCGAGATCCTTTTGCGACAGCGCGTTGAGTTCGGTGAGCGGGCGGGTGCGGGCGAGATTCGCCTTCGCGACCTCGAGGGCCGCCTGGTCTCGCTGCAATGCGGCGGCGGCGGCGTCCACCTGCGCCTGGAAAGGCTTCTTGTCCATCTCGAACAGCACCGTACCGGCCTTGACCATCGAGCCCTCGGTGTACATGCGCTTGTCGAGGAAGCCGGAGACCCGCGCCTGGATATTGACGGCCTGCGAACTCTGCGTCTGCGCGATGTACACGGCCGACTGCGGAACGTCGCGCGGCACGACGTTCATCACCGCGACCGATGGATGCGGAGCAGCCGGCGCCTGCTTGCCTTCCTTTCCGCATCCGGCCAGTGCGAAGACCAGCGCCGCTGACGACACGGCAACCGCGAACCGGACCGCTGCAGCGCGCGTCATGGCATGCGAACCTTCTAAGGCGCTGCAGGCGCGGCAAGGCGCCGACGACGCGCATCTGCGAGCAACGCCATCACGACCGCCGACGCGAGCCGCGAGCGAATGGAATCGGCGCGGCTCGTCAGGACGATCGGCACGCGGGTGCCGAGCACGATCCCGGCGCTGTCGGCCCCGGCGAGGTACTGCAGCTGCTTGGCCAGCATGTTGCCAGCCTCGAGATCCGGGGCAAGCAGGATGTCCGCCTTGCCAGCCACCGCAGAGACGATCTTCTTGGTTCGCGCCGCCTCCTCGCTGACGGCGTTGTCGAAAGCGAGCGGTCCATCGAGGATTCCGCCCGTGATCTGTCCGCGATCGGCCATCTTGCACAGCATCGCGGCATCCACCGTCGCCTGCATGTCCGGGTTCACGGTCTCCACCGCGGCGAGGATTGCCACGCGCGGCTCGTCGATGCCGAGCACGCGCGCGAGATCGATCGCGTTCTGGACGATGTCGGCCTTGTCGCGCGCCGTGGGTGCGACGTTGATCGCGGCATCGGTGACGAGCAGCATCCGCGGATAGGCCGGCACGTCGAGCACGAAGACGTGGCTGATGCGTCGATCGGTCCGCAGGCCGGAGGCGGAGGGCACGACCGCAGCCATCAGCTCGTCGGTGTGCAGGCTGCCCTTCATCAGCGCCTGAACCTCCCCTGCACGCGCCATTGCGACCGCTTTCTGGGCGGCGTCAGTGGCGCGTTCGGCATCGACGATCCGGTAAGGCGCGAGATCGACCCCTGCGGCGAGCGCGACCGCCCTGATCGTCGACTCGGGGCCCACCAGAACCGGCTCGATGATCCCGCGCTTCGCCGCCTCGAGGGGCCCCAGCAGCGAGTCCTTGTCGCACGGATGCACGACCGCGCAGACGACAGGCGCCATCCCCTCGCAGCGCCGGATGAGCCGCGCGAACATGTCGCTGCGCCGCAGGACCACATTCGGCGGCGTCACGTCGTCGTAGCGCAGCCGGGTGGTCGGCGCGGCCACCGTCACCGTACCCCGGACGAGCTCGTCGTCGCCCCTGCTCACGCGGCATTCGAAGACGATCTCGTTCCCCGTCGCGCGCTTCTCCTTCGCCACGACCGTGGCATCGATCTCGTCGCCCACCGCCAGCGATCCGGCGAAGTGAAGTTGCTGATCGAGGATGGTCGTCCCGGGGCCGGGCAGCCGTCGCTGCAGCAACCCGGACACGAGCGCCTCGCCGGCAACGGCTTCCGCCGTCATCGCGTTGCCGCGCGAGTCTGCGCGATCGATGATGAAGGGTCCGACGTCGCCGGACACGAACGCCAGCGCCTCGACGTCGGCACTGGTCAGGCGATGGGAGACCCGGACCGATTCACCGATCTCGATTTCGTCGAAGGTTCGATTGGTGAACGAGGTCATGGTGGCGAACCGCGGCGTCGGGATTGCGCAGACGCGATCCCGCCCCCGTCAGCGCGATCCGGAGGTCCTTCCGGACGCTGCTCCGGACATTGAATAGCACCGGCAGCGCCGACCGTTCTTGCGCCAAGTCAAACAAGGGGTTCCGATGCGGTTCGCCCGGCTGCCGAATCCACGGCAAGCCCGGTGTCGCCGCTACCGCGGGCTGCGTGGACTCAGGGGGCCGAC
>DATGDG010000132.1:0-3149 GCA_035311025.1 Casimicrobiaceae bacterium | reverse complement strand
CTCCGGCGTCATCATCGAGTGACGCGTGATCAGCTCCATCATGACGCCCATCAGCAATCCGCCCGACAGATTGGCGGCGAGGGTGCCCAGCGGAAGGGTCGGAAACAGCGGGTTGAGAACCAGAGCGAGGCCCCACCGGATGGATGCGCCAATCGCGGCGCCCGACCCGACGGCAAGCAACGAACCCCACGCGAACATGCAGACCCTCCTCCCGCAATTGCGGCATAGGCGACGAATGACGGGATGAAAACGCAGGGGTTGCGTCTACCCGCCTCATGGCGACGAGACTGCGGGCAGGCATCATCGGCCTCGGGCGGTCCGGCATTCCTGCGCTGCGGGGCCGCGGCAAGGCGAGCACGGGAGGAATGCCATCTCCGTCGGCGGATTCTAGCGGCCACCGGCGGCGCAAACAAGGCTTGCGGATCGTCCGACGGCGGGGGATGTCGATGACGCCGCCCCGCAACGGTCCGCAACGAGTGCCATCGGCGCAGCCGCGGCACTCGCCGCAATGCTCGCGGTCAATGGAACTGTTGGCATCGCGCCTGCGGAAAGGGGCCCGGGCGGGAACCCCGGGGGCGATGCGGTACCGTCCGGCGCCGGTGCCCGGGCGCCCGAAAACGATGGAGACACGGCAATGCGACTGAGCAGGATCGGGTATTTCGCGGATTTCGTCGTCTATCCCGCGCTGCTGGCAGCGCTGTCCTGGGAGACGCTTGGCCACGTGCGCGCCGGGCAGCGCGAAGTCTGGATGCTCGCGTTCGCCGCGGGGCTCTGCTTCTGGACGCTGCTCGAGTACCTGCTGCACCGCTACGTCCTCCATCACGCGCCTCCGTTCCGCGGCATGCACGCCCTCCATCACGCGAGCCCCGCCGCGCTGATCGGCACGCCGAGCTGGCTCAGCGTCTCGCTGATCGGCGGTCTCGTGTTCCTTCCGCTGCTGCACGAACTGCAGATGGAGGCCGCGACCGGGGCCACTGCCGGCGTGATGCTGGGCTACCTGTGGTATGTCGGCGTCCATCATGCCTCCCATCACCGCCGCGCGCGCCCCGGCAGCTACCTGTACCGGGCGAAGCAGCGCCATGCGCTGCACCACCATTCGGCACGGGGCTGCAATTTCGGGGTGACGACGGCGCTGTGGGACGTCGTCTTCGGGTCGGCGCGCTCGCCGACTGCCTAGGGCGAAGCACGCTGCCCCGCCTCGGCGTCCAGCACTTTCGTCACGTCCGCCGCCCTCGGCAGCGGCGCAACCGCGCCGTAGCCCAGTGTCGCCAGCGCCGCCGCGACATTCGCGTAGCGTGCTGCCGCGAACGGCGAATCGCCTGCGACGACCCGCGCGAGGAACGCGCCGTCGAAGCAGTCCCCGGCACCGGTTGCGTCGACCGCATCGACGCGCATGCCCGGAAGGTGCTCGCGCCGGCGACCGTCGGACACCAGGCAGCCGTCGCGCCCGAGCTTGACCACGACGACCGGTGCTCCGAGCGCGTGGCAGGCATCGACGATCCGGGCGGGCTCGTCGGTGTCGAACAGCGTCCGTGCGTCGTCGAGGCTGGGCAGCGCCCAGTCGGCGACCCTCAGCGTCGCGAAGATGATCGCCCGGGCACGGGCGAGGGGCCACAGCTTGAGGCGCAGATTGGTGTCGTAGGCGATGCTCACGTCCGCCGCGCGCGCGGCGTCGATCGCGGCGAAGCAGGCGTCACAGGCCGGAGCCGAGATCGCCTGGCTGATCGCCGACAGGTGCAGCACCCGCGCCGACGTGATCACGGACAGGGGCAGCGAGGACGGGGCAAGCCGCGACGCGGCCGACCCGCTGCGCAGGTACGAGAACTCGTGTCCCCCCGGGCCGTGCGACACGAAGTAGATGCCGGTCGGCGCCCCTTCATCGATGGCCACGCCGGAGGTGTCGACCCCCTCCTCGATCCACAGATCGAGCAGGCGCCGGCCGAATGCGTCGCGACCGACGCGCGTGACATAGCCGCTGCGGGCGCCGAGCCTCGCGGCGGCGATCACCGTGTTCGAGGTATCGCCGCCAAAGCCCTGCAACCAGGCGTGCGGATCGTCGCTGCGCGCCTGGTTGAACTCGACCATGGCCTCGCCGATCGCGACGATGTCGAGCCCGCCCTTCACGCCCGGTCCTTCGGCCGTCGACTGCAGCGCTCCACGCGCCGCGGCTCAGGCATTGCGCGCGGGCAACGCGCGGAATGCGGCCGCGTAGGCGGCCGCCCCGGCCCGCACCCGCGCGGGATCGGCGCCGGGCTTGTAGAGGTTCGAACCGGTGCCGAATCCGGAGGCTCCCTCGGCCCACCACGGCGCCATGTTGTCCGGGCGGATGCCTCCGACCGCGAAAACCGGCGTCGCCGCGGGCAGCACCGCCCGCCAGGCGCGCAGGGCCGCCGGGACCATCGCTTCGGCAGGGAACATCTTGAGACCGTCGGCGCCTGCGGCGAGCGACGCGAACGCCTCGGTGGGGGTCGCCACTCCCGGCAGGCAGATCATCCCGGCGCGCTTCGCCTCGCGGACGATCGCGGTGTCGGCGTGCGGCATCACGATCAGCTGTCCGCCGGCATCGCGCACCCGCGCGACGTCGGCGACGTCGAGCACGGTGCCCGCCCCGACGAGACAGCGATCGCCATGGCCCTTCGCGAGGCGCCGGATCGATTCGAAAGGCTCGGGGGAGTTGAGCGGAACCTCGAGGATCCGGAATCCCTCGGCATGCAACGCCTCGGCGACGGCGGGGATCTCCGCGGGAGTGATCCCGCGCAGCACCGCCACCAGCGGCAGCGGCGACAGGTAATCGGCCAGTTTCATCGATGCGACTCTCAGGATGGTTCGAGCGCGGCGGCAACCAGCCCCGCGTTGCGCGCGATGCGCCACAATCCGTAGGCTGCGGCGTCCGGATCGGCGGTCTCGGCGAAGATGCCCGCGTCGCCAAGCGCGCGTTCGTAGCGCGCCGACAGCGCCCCGTCGCCGATGATGCGCACGGCGCCCGGGTCGGCTCCGGCATGGGTCGCCCACTCGCGCGCCGCGCGGATCTCGCGCCCGATCAGCAGTCCGGAAAGCCAGTCGGCGACGTCGTCGGGCCCCAGCAATCCGGCCAGCACCAGCGTGCGCGCGCCGAAGATGTCGTGCGCTAGCTCGCCGGCAGCGAGCCC
>DATGDG010000131.1:0-5405 GCA_035311025.1 Casimicrobiaceae bacterium | reverse complement strand
GAGCGCCCGCTCGCGTTCCCGCTCGCCGGTCGCGCCCCGCGCGACCTGGGCCTGTGCCCGCAATGCGGCGAGCGGGGTGCGTAGTTCGTGGGCTGCATCTGCGGTGAAGCGGCGCTCGTTCTCCATCGACACCCGCACCCGGGCGAACAGCCGGTTCAGGTTTGCGGCGAGTGGCGCCACTTCGGCCGGAGCGCCGGCCGAGTCCAGCGGCGCGAGGTTGTCCGGCGCGCGGTGCTCGACCTGCCGGCTCAGCGTCCGCAGCGGGCTGAGCGCGCGCGAGATGCCGAACCAGATCAGCGTGCCGAGGATGGGCAGCGCGACCGCGAGCGGCAGCAGCATGTTCTCGGCGATGTTCGCCGCGACTTCGTCGCGTGCGCTTGCGTGCTCGCCGACCTGGACCAGGTAGCGATGATTGTCGTCCCATTCGCTGAAGACGCGCCAATGCTGCCCGTTGAGGGTGACGTCGCTGAAACCGTCGTCGTCCTGCGAAAGCCGCGTGGCGGGAGCGTTCGCCGTGCGCAGGCGCGGGGCCTTGCCGTGATCCCAGACCTGGAACGCGAGGCGGTTGGCGTAGCGATGGAGCGCCGGCAGTTCCTGGAAATCGGTCTCGTCGGGCTCGCTCTGCACTTCCGCGATCACCAGCGACGCCAGCTGCGCCAGGTGGGAATCGAGGAGCGAATCGACTTCGTGTCGCGCATCGAAGTAGCTGACGATTCCGGTCGCGTTCCAGATCGCCGCGACCGAAACCAGGAGCACGATCAGGAGCTGGCGCCTGATCGAACGCGGCTGGTCAGCCATCGCCGTCCTTCGGGACGCGCGGGAGCACGTAGCCGACCCCGCGCACGGTGCGGATCAGTCCCTGCGCGAGCTTCCTGCGCAGGTGATGGATGTGGACCTCGACCGCGTTGCTCTCGATTTCGGAGCCCCAGGCGTAGAGGCGCTCCTCGATCTGGGCGCGCGACAGCACGCGATCGGTGTTCAGCATGAACTCCTGCAGCAGGTTGAATTCCTTCGCCTTCAGGTCCACTGGCTGCCCGTGATAGCTGACGGTGCGTGCCGCCGGATCGAGGCGCAGCCCGGCCACCTCGAGGACGGGCGCAGGCTCACCGCGGGCGCGCCGGACGATCGCGCGCAGCCTTGCCGCAAGTTCGTCGAGGTCCACCGGCTTGATGACGTAGTCGTCGGCTCCGGTGTCGAAGCCCTTGACCCGCTCGTCGATCGCGTCGCGCGCAGTGAGGATCAGCACCGGGGTCGACGAGCCTTTCGCGCGCTCGCTGCGCAGCAGGTCGAGCCCGTCGAGGCGCGGCAGGCCGAGATCGAGCACGACCGCCGCGAATTCGGTCGTCTGCAATGCCGTTTCCGCAGCGACGCCATCCTGAACCCAGTCGGCGTCGAAGCCGCGCTGGCGAAGACCCGCCTGCAGCGCGTCGCCGAGCAGCGGGTCGTCCTCGGCGATCAGGACCCGTGTCACGCCTTGCCGCCTGCAGCGTGGCCGGCGAGCGGCAGGCCGGCGCCTCGCGAGCTCCGGGTCGCGTTCACCGCGCCGCCTGGGGGCGCGGTTCGACGGCCGACCCGCCGGCCTGGCGCAGCGGGTCCTGCGCGTTGAAGCTGCGCTGGTAGAGCCACAGGTACCCTGCCTGGAAAGCGGCGCCGATGACGAAGGGGGCGACCAGCATCCCGCTGTCGAACAGCGCGCCTGCCACGACCGGCCCCACCGAGCGCGGAATCTGGCGCGACACCGACGAAACCGTGCCGGCCAGGCCGAGGCGCTGATTGCGGACCAGGCTCGCGGTGATCGCGGAGCGAGGGCCGTTGGTCGCGCGGTTCAGCGTGTTGCGCAGCAGGTAGATGCCGATGGCCACCGTCAGAGTCGGCGCGAAGGGGAAGACGAACAGCAGGGCCAGTGCACCGAGGCGCAGCGCGACGATCATCCGCATCAGGCCGTAGCGTCGGGACAACGGACTGGTCAAATGGGAAGACACCGCCGCAAGCAGGAAACCTGTCGCGATCAGCGGTGCGATCTGGCGCGGGCCGATGCCGAATCGCAGCGCGAACCAGTAGGAAACCAGCGGGCCGGTCAGTCCGAGGCCGGTGCCCTGGAGGAAATTCGCGAATGCGAGCATGCGCAGGTTGCGGTTTTCCTTCTGGCGCAGGACGCGCTCGGCCGATGCATCGGGCGACGCGGCGAGCGCGACATGGCGGTCCTCGGCCATCGCGATGCAGCCGAGGCAGACCAGGGCCGCTGCCAGCGCGATGCCGAAGATCGGGCGGTATGCAGCCGCCGCAGGAGTCCCGGCCGCGATGAGTCCGGGCAGGATCGCGCAGGCCGCGCCGACGGCCATGCCGACGAAACCCAGCGTTGCATTGAGCGAGAGGACTCGGGACCGCGTCCCGGGGTCGAGTCCCTGCGTCAGCCACGCCTGCTCGATCGAGCCGAAAGGGCCGGCCGCGCCGTTCGCACCACGCCCGAATGCACCGATCACGGCGGCGCCTGCGAGGACCGCCCCGTGGGTCGTGAACAGCGCGACCAGGCAGGCAAGCGCATAGACGGCGTCGTAGCCCAGCAGGAAGCGCTTGCGTCCGAAACGGTCGCTCGCGATCGCACCGGAGATCGTCATGACGACGCCGAAAACCATGCTCCCGGCGAGTACGGATCCGATGGCGGCCCCGGTCCAATGCAGCGATTTCAGGTACAGCGCGAAATCGACGGCGAGCACGCCCTGGGAAACGCTGCGGGACGCCCGGGCGGCCAGCAGCAGCCGGACCGACCGTCCCAGCGAAGATCTTCCGTGATCCGTCATGCGTTGGCGACTTCCCGTGAGGATTCCTGCGACTCCAGCAGGAATGCCCACACTTGCTCGTGCAAGGCGGCGCGCCTGACCAGCCCGCCGAAGCTGTGGCCCGAGCCTGGAAGCTGCCGAAGATCCAGTGGTGGACGCAGGTCGAGCGCCTGCGCTCGCGCGTTCATCGCTGCCGTCCAGCGCGTCGCGCGCTCGATGCGGGTCCGGCCCTGCTCGGCATCGACACGTTCGTGCTGGCGCAGGCTCGTCCCGCGTCGCTGATCGCGCATGCCGACGAAGACGCGGCCCGGCACGCTCAGGAAAAGTCGCTGCCGCGACATGTCGATGCCCGAGGGTGGATGGCGCAATCCATACGGGAAATCCTGGGAATCATCCGGGAATGTATACCAGCCCGCGGCGCTGATCGCATAGCGTGCGACCCGCTCCGGGTGGGCCATGACGAAGCGGTGGGCGAACTGGGCACCCCCCGAGTGTCCGAACAGGTGGAACCTGCGACCGGACAGGCCGCGCGACGACAGCACGCCGTCGATCAGCGACAGCAATGCGAGGTCGGCGCGCTGGCCGCGTCCGTCGCGTCCGAGCCGCTGGTAATCGCGAAACTCGGCGGCCTCGAACAGCGGCACGACCAGGATCGCGCCGCGCGATTGTGCGAGGCCCGCGAAAGCCGCATGGTGATCGGACGCATTCCGGCTGATGCCGTGGACCGCGACGACCACCGGCGTGCCGGCACCCGGCTGGGCAGGCATCTCCAGCGCATAGCGAAGCCGGGGCCGGGATTCGTTCATTCCCGAACCAATCTACTGCGTGGGTCCGATCGCCGCCCGCAGGCCCGGCAGGCGGCTCAGCACCGGGAACAGGCTGCCGACGATCTGCGGGTCCGTCAGCTCGTCCGCCGTGTGAACGGGCAGGCCGACCGCCTGCTGCGCTTCGCGTGCGGCCAGCGGCGACGCGGTCAGGACGCCACTCACTCCCACGACGGGCAGGTGATGCTTCCGCAGCCATTCGACCCCGGCGAGGGCGCTCATCGCATCGGGCGCCGCGAACAGCACGGCGTCGACGTTCTTGACGAATCGCATCGACTTGACCAGCGCCGAGGTCTCGGCCTGCAGCAGGCCGTCGGCGACTTCCAGCACGACGCAATCGACGCCGGCCACCGCGACGTGGCGGCAGAGCTGGGTCAGGATGTGCTCGAGCTGCTCGAGCGGCAGGCCCGCAGTGCTGGCGAAGCCGGCATCGGTGAAATCGAGCACCGGTGCTGCGCCCGCATCGGACATCAGCCACCGATCGCCCCCTGCACCGGTCCCCGTGACTTTCGCCGCGCCGACGCGGAAACCGAGCCGCCGCAGCCCCGCGACCAGGTTGGCCGCGGTCGTCGTCTTCCCGGCATTCATGCTGGACCCGAGAACGGCCACGGTGAACGGCGCGCGGCGCGACGGCGGGACGCTGAGCGCGGCACTGCGCATGTTGAGGACTCCGCCGGCGCTGGCGAGCAGGCCGATCGGCTCGATCTGCGTCGCGGCCTTGATGCCGGCGTGCCGACTCTGAACCATGGCGGCAATTCCGCCTGCCGCCACGAGGTGGCACGGGGACAGATCCTCGGGCACGGTGGCTTCGTATTGATCGGGCGCGTAGCGCGCGCCAAACGCGACGACGATCTCGTCGCCCGGCCACAGGCGGGCGCGGCGGCCGCTGGACGATTCAAGATGCTGGTGTTGCCCCAGGCGTGTCACGCGAGCGAGCACCAGGTCACCGGCTTCGGGACGCTTGTCGGTGACGAGCTTCGTCGCCTCGGCGAGGTTGACGCGTCGGACGCTGTAGGACGTCTTGGCGTATTTCAGGCGGTCGGTGGACAGATTGGGCAGCGAGGTTCGGGTCGAGAGGACGATCTGTCTCGTGGACCGAGCGTCCCGGGTTTCGGACTCGTAGGCGAATGGCACGACTGTTTCTCCTGGCTTTTGGCTGGTGGGTTTGCCGAGGTACTTCGATTCTCCCGAATGCCGCGTTTTCCGGACCCGGTGCTGCGTCCGGCCGCGGAGCAGGGCGCTCCGATCCATTCACACCGCGAAGAGGGGAGCACGTCGCGGAGCTTGACGATGCTTTCTTAACGGATTCTTAATCCGGAAGATCCGCTTCGCGATCAAGGGCGTTCTGTAGGGTGGTGAGGCGGGTCGTCTTCGGAAAGCCTGGTCCGGACCATGCAGCCGCGCAAGGTATCGATGACGCCGGCGTCGCGCTTCATCTTCCGCAAATGCTCGATGCCGAACAGCGCACGCAGTGGACATACTGGCGATAAGACGATCAGGCCCCGCCACAGGACGAGGATCGGCGCAAACCCATGTTCCGGGGCCAGGTGCAGCGCGCGATTGCGGTTGTTCGCCACCGCAATGCCGCGGCTGGGTCTCGTCGACGAGCGCGATGGCCGCGTCCGAGAGCCTGGTCACGGCCGGGTACGGCGCGATCGATTCATGATCGACCCGGGTGTGCGCCGATCAAGCTTGGCGGATGTTCAACTTGGCCGGGTCGCGCCACAGGGAGACGACGCGGTCGGCATCAGCGCGTGCCTTCGTCTGATCCGGTCGACTGGGAGGCGTACACCACTTCGCT
>DATGDG010000130.1:0-1924 GCA_035311025.1 Casimicrobiaceae bacterium | reverse complement strand
CGCCTCGTCCATGTAGGCGGTGGAGAGCAGGATGGTGACACCGGCCTCGCGCAGCCCGTACAGGATCGCCCAGAAGTCGCGCCGCGACACCGGATCGACGCCGGTCGTCGGCTCGTCGAGGAACATGATTCGCGGACGGCTCACCAGCGCGCAGGCGAGCGCCAGCTTCTGCATCATGCCGCCCGAGAGCTGGCCGGCGCGCCGGTCGCGAAACTCGGTGAGACCCGTGCGCTCGAGAAGATCGCGCATCAATGCCTGCGACGACGCACGATCGAGCGCATGCAGGTCGGCGAAGAACTCGAGGTTTTCGCCGACGGAGAGGTCGAGGTACTGCCCGAAGCCCTGGGGCATGTAGGCGATGCGTCGCCGCAACGACGTATCGGCTGCCGGCAGGCCGAGGACGCGAACGGATCCCGTCGAGGGTTCGAGCTGACCGATCAGCAGTCGCAACAGCGTGCTCTTGCCTGCGCCGTCGGGCCCCACGACGCCGAAGACCTCGCCGGCGACAACCTCGAGGCTCACGCCGTCGAGGACGCGCTCGTCGCGATATGCAAAGCCCAGGCCCCGGGCGAGAACGGCGACTTCCGGGCTCATCGGGCGACCGCAAGCCGCACGTCGGCCGGCATGCCGATCTTGAGCAGGCCGCCAGCGTTTTCGACGTCGACCTTGGCGCGATAGACGAGATCCACGCGCAGCGCACGCGTCTCCACGGTCTTGGGCGTGAATTCGGCCTCGGGAGAGATGAAACTCAAGCGCCCTGAAAAGACCTTTCCCGGAAGGCCGTCGACCTCGACCTGCGCGGCCTGCCCGAGCGTCACGCGCGGCAGGTCCTTTTCGTCGAGATATACGCGCACCCACGGATGATCGAGCTCGGCAACGCGGAACACCGGTTGCCCGGCGGCGATGTTCTGCCCTTGCTCGGCAAGCCGCACGCTGACGACGCCCGCGACGCTGCTCGTCAGTCGCGCGTAGGAGAGTTGCTGTTCCGCGGTCGCGGCTGCCGCCTTCGCCGCCTCGAAATCGGCGGTTGCCCGGGCGATGTCTTCCGGACGCGAGCCCGCCCGCAGCAGTGACAGGTTCTGCCGCGCCTGCTCGACCTTCGCTTGCGCCACCGCGAGCTGATCGTTCGCCGTGTCGAGTTGCTGCGGCGGTGCAAAGTGGTCGGCGACGAGCTTCGCCGTGCGTTCCCTCGACGTTCTCGCGAGTGCCAGATCGGCCTCTGCCTGCTGCAGCGCGGCCTCGCCGGACCGGATGTCCTGCACCCGCGATCCGGCCTTCAGGACGGCGAGGGCCTTCTCCGCCGAAGCCGCCTGGGCGCGCGCACGCGCGAGTGCGAGTTCGAGATCGCGCGGATCGAGTTCCGCCAGGGTTTCGCCGACTTGGACCGTCCGCCCCTCGTCGGTGTCGAGCCGCAGGATCCGGCCGCCGACCTGGAACGACAGGTCGACCTCGTGAGCGTCAACGGTCCCGGACAGCACGATGGGCGCCGCACTGCCGCGGTCGCCCCAAGGCCACGAAACGTCGCAGCCCGCGAGCACGCCAAGCGCAAGCACCAGCAGCGACCGGACGACGATCGAAACGCCGCGATTGTCCGAACGCCGCGGGCGCGCCGCGCCTACGCTCATGTTCCCCCGTATCCTGGAATCGGTACGCCCTGCCCTCAACCCGCGGGATATCCGATGGTCCGCGCAATGGTCACGAACTGCGATGCCGGCAGGTGCATCGCCGCACCGAGCTTCGCGTAATCGACCGCCGCCTCGCGAGCGCATCCATCGGCGACGATCCGCCACTCTTCCGCGGTCCGGGCAGAACCCGGGTTCCGGCTTCGGGCTCCGCTTCGTGGACCCACGATAGTTTGCCGGGTCGAGCACGACATTGACGATCGTCAAGCTTCGTCGATGCGCGCGGCAACGCTGTGACGCTT
>DATGDG010000129.1:0-2964 GCA_035311025.1 Casimicrobiaceae bacterium | reverse complement strand
GACGGCGCGGCCTGAGCGCGGCGGTTGCTCGCCGCCCGTGCCTGCGGCAAGCTGGGTGCCCGGTGCCGGCAATTGACCGCGATCAACACAGGCGTTCGCCGATAGGCGTCCAATGACCGAAGGATGTCAAGGCGCGGGATGCACGTCGGTGAGGGTCCCGGTCTTGCACTCGACAGGAGGGAATCCATGTTCAAGCAGGTACTCGTGGCAATCGACGGCAGCCCCACAGCGACCCGCGGTCTGAAGGCCGCGATCGGGCTCGCGTCCGACCAGCGCGCCGCGCTGACGGTGCTGCACGTGATCGACAACGTCGCCAGCGTGGCGTACGTGGGTGACATGGGCTACATCCCCGCAGACTACGTCGACACGATGCTCGCGGACCTGCGCGCCGCAGGGCGCAAGCTGCTGGCCAAGGCCGAAGCCCTGGCGCGCGACAACGGCGTCACCGCGAAGACGCTGCTGGTCGAATCCAAGGGCCAGGCGATATCGGACGTGATCGTCCGCGAGGCGCGCAAGGCACGCGCGGACGTGATCGTGCTGGGGACCCACGGCCGCCGCGGCCTGCGCCGCGTGCTGATGGGCAGCGACGCCGAGGCCGTGCTGCGCGAGTCCCGCGTTCCGGTGCTGCTGGTGCGCGCTCCCGAGCGCGCTGCGGCAACGCGCAGCAAGGCCGTGGCACCGCGCTCGCGCACCGCCGTGGCCGCGCGCGACCGGGCGACGGCGGCGCTGGCTGCAGTCACCGACCCGGCCGCGGACTAGCCATCCTGCCGCGTGCCCGGAAGTCTCCCCGGGCGCGACCGCCTTCGCGTTGCGTGAAGTCCCGCGGCTCGCCGACCGATGGGCGCCTCGGACCCCGTACCACCTGATCCCCCGCCAGGCTCCCCGGGCGGTGGCGCGACGTTCGAGACGGCGAGGCGGCTGGCCACGTGGTGGCCAGGGGTCTGGCAGTTGTGGTGGGGTCGGCTGGCGGGAATCGACGCGATCCGCGACGCGGCGCGTGGACGTCTCGCCCAGCTCGTTCGTCACGCCCGTGCGCGTTCACCGCTCTACCGTGATGCCTGCGCCGGACTGCCCCAGGACGTCGGGCTGGCGCAGTTGCCGGTCATGACCCGGCATGAGCTGATGGCGCGCTTCGACGACTGGGTCACCGACCCGGCGATCCACCGGGACGACGTCGAGCGCTTCCTGTCGGACCGCGCGCATGTCGGCGAGCGGTTTCTCGGCCGCTACGTCGTGTGGAAGAGTTCGGGGACGACCGGCGAACCCGGCATCTACGTCCAGGACAGCCTGGCACTCGACGTCTACGACGCGCTGATTGCCGTGCAGATGAGCGCGGGGAGCGTCGGATCCCATTGCGTCGCCGGCTTGATCAAGGGCGGACGCGCGGCGCTGATTGCCGCGACCGGCGATCACTTCGCGAGCATTGCGTCGTGGGAGCGCGTCGTACGCGCGTCGCCGGGCCTGGCGGCGCGGGGTTTTTCGATCATGGAGCCGCTGGATCACCTGGTCAATCGGCTGAACGATTTCATGCCGGCCTACCTCGCGAGCTACCCGACGATGCTGATGGTGCTGGCGGACGAGCGGCGTGCCGGTCGCCTGCGCATCGATCCTTCCGTCGTCTGGTCGGGTGGCGAATACCTGGCGCCGGCCGCGCACGCCGATCTCGAGCGTGCCTTCGGGTGCCCAGTCGTCAACGAGTACGGCGCTTCCGAATGCATGAGCATCGCGTTCGGCTGTCCAGCGGGATGGCTGCACGTCAATGCCGACTGGGTGATCGTCGAGCCGGTCGAGGCCGATCATTCGCCGACACCGCCCGGCGAGACGTCGCACACCGTGCTGATCACCAATCTCGCCAATCGCGTGCAGCCGGTGATCCGGTACGACCTGGGTGACGCGGTGGTCCTGAATGCGCAGCGCTGCCGCTGCGGCAATCCGCTGCCGGCGATCCGTGTCCAGGGCCGCCGCGAAGACGTGCTGTCGTTCGAGACGGACAACGGCACGCCGGTGCGCCTGATCCCGCTGGCGCTGACCACCGTCGTCGAGGAGGCAGCCGACGTCCATCGCTTCCAGATCGTGCAATCGGGGCCCGGCGCGCTTGTGCTGCGGATCGACATCGACGAAGCGCAGAGCCGCGCACGCGCCTACGAGGCGGCTGCCACGGGTCTGGCACGCTACCTCGCGAGCCAGGGGCTGTCGCACATCGCCATCGAGCTCGACTCTCGGCTGCCGAAGCCCGACGCGAACAGTGGCAAGCTGCGCCAGGTGATTCGCGAATTCACCGCACCGGGTCGGGGTCCCGCGGCAGTCGCGCCGGGCGCCGCGGCGCCGCGCAAATCCCTTCGTCGGCGCAGCCCGTCGTCGCCGCAGCACCCGGGCTGACGGCCCGCTTGCGCGGGCGAGTCTGCCCGATGCGGATCAGAGCGCGAGCGTCACCCGGACCAGACCTTGGTCCGCCGATCCGATGCGAAATCCCAGTGCGGTCGCAAGCTCGAGCATCGCCGCATTGTCGGCGATCACGTCACCCCACAACTCGCGCGTGCCGCGCGCACGGCAATAGCGGATCATCTTGTCGAGCAACGCGTAGCCCAGACCCTGCCCCTTCAGGTCGGAGCGCACGAGGATCGCGAACTCGGCGCTTTCGTTGTCGGGATCGGTGACCGAGCGCGCGATTCCCAGGATCGCGTCGCGCGGATGCGGGCGCGTCGGCGTGGCGATGAAAGCCATCTGGCGGCTGTAGTCGATCTGGGTGAGGTTGGCCAGGTTCGGATGCTCGAACGCGCGCACCGGGTGGATGAAGCGGGTGCGAATGGCCTGCGGATCGCTGCGGGCGAGGAACGCGACGTGCTCGGTCTGGTCCTCGGGCCGGGTCGGGCGCAGCAGCACCGGCTGTCCGGCGATCTCGACGCGCTCCTCGAGATTGCTGGGGTAGGGCAGGATCGCGAGGCGCGCCGCGCCGGGCGTGCT